>JASJAL010000007.1 GCA_030067055.1 Kiloniellales bacterium
CCAGGGTCGAGACCATGGGCGAGACCGATTCGATGTCCGAGGCCTTCTCCGGGTCGACGCCCGACAGGGCGATGATGAAGCCGACCACCGTTCCGACAAGTCCGAGCAGGACCAGGCTGCCGGCGATGTGCCGGATGCCCGAGATCCGCTGGCTCAGCTTGATCCGCATCGCGGAGGAGAGGATTGCGCGGCTGCCGTCGCTGCGGCCGCGGATCTGGGCAAGGTAGGCAGCGGCCTTGGACGGCACCAGGGGATCGAAATCGTGCAGCAGGTTCAGCTCGCGGCTGGTCTGCCAGACCCTCAGCGCGCAGTACACCAGGCCGACCAGGAAAACCAGGAAGATGATCACGCAGAGGCGGGTCGGGTCGGCGATCAACACCATCTCGACGAAACCCTGGAACCAGGCGGCCCCGAGCAGGGCGAAGGCGATGATGTTCAGCAGCGAGAAGCGGAATAGCAGGAGAAACTGGAAGGGCGTCCGCTCGTTGGGCCGGAACTGTGCCATGATCCAGGCCAGCTGGCGGTTGCCGTCGAAGCTGTCCGGGCTGCGGAGTTCGGCGCCTGCGTTCAGGCCGTGTGCCTCTCTAGCGGCTGGGGCGGTCGGTCCCATCTGCGCTCTCCTCGTGTCGTCAGGCCCTTGGGCGGCGACCGGCTCTTGCCGTAGAGAGAGTCTCGCATTCCTGCGAAGCCGCCGGGCGCCTCGGCCCCGGGCAATATCTGAGTCTAGGAGTCTAAGGTTAACGCAGGCTTTACGGCCCCAGAGCACGATCGCGCCACCCTGGGACGGTGTGACGCGATCATGCTCTGAACCTTGCGGAGCCGATCTTGATCTAGGCGGGATCAGCGCTCGTCGAAGGCGTTGTCGAGGGAGCGGTATACCGGCTTCAGCAGGTACTCCAACAGGGTCTTGCCGCCGGTGTTGATGCGGGCGTCGACCACCATGCCGGGCAGGATCAGGTTGCGCCCGGGCTGGTTGCCGACGTGGTTCTTGTCCAGGGAAATCGTCGCCTTGTAGTAGGGCTCGCCTTGCTCGTCCTGGAAGGTCGAGGCCGAGACCTGGGTCACGGTGCCCGGGATCGTGCCGTAGCGGACCGTGTCGTAGGTGCTGATGCTGACCTCGGCCTTCTGGTCTACCTGGATGTGCCCGACGTCGCGGGGCGAAAGGCGGACCTCGGCGACCATGACGTCGTCAATCGGCACGATTTCCATCAGGATCTCGCCGGGCGCGATCACGCTGCCCAGGGTCCGGGTGTTGAGGCCCTTGACCCGGCCCCGCACCGGCGCCCTGATGTCGAGCCGGACCACCCGGTCTTCCAGCTTGGCCAGCAGCTCGGTCACCTGCGCCAGCTCGGCGCTGACCGTGCCCATCTCGTCGAGCGCCTCGTTGCGCAGGCGCGACTCCAGCTCGGCCAGGCTGCTCCGGGCCTCGGCCTTGGCCTCGCGGGCGCGGGCCTGCTCGCCGACGACCGCGGCCAGGTCGCCGCGCGCCTTGCTCAGGTTGCGCTTGGTCTCGAGGTAGATCACCCGCGAGACCAGGCCCTTCTTGAGCAGCTGGTCGCGCATTTCGACCTCTTCCTCGACGATCTCGACTTGGGTCTCGAGGCTGGTCCGCTGCTCCCCCAGGGCATCGATCTCGGCCTGGCGCTGATCGATTCGGGACAGCAAGACCTCGCGCTGGCTGTCGCGGGTCCGCCTCTGCATCTCGAGGATCGCTTCCTGGTCGCGGATCAGCGCCGGAAAGGTCTCGCCGGCCGCGAAATCCGGCTCGCTGTCGAGGACGAAGGCGCGCAGCCGTTCCGCACGGACGGCAAGGGCCGCCTGGCGCGCCCGGAGCTGCTCAAGCTCGCCTTCGGCGGCGGCGCGTTCCAGCAGGACCAGGACATCGTCGGCATCGACCAGCTGGCCCTCGGAGACCCGCAGGTCCGACACGATGCCGCCTTCGAGGTGCTGGACGACGTGAACCGAGCCGGCCGGCATGACCTGGCCGTCGCCGACCGCGGTTTCCTGGACCTCGGTGAAGCTGGCCAGCAAGACGAAACCGCCGACCAGGACGGAGAGGGTGATCAACAACTGGCGCAGCAGGCGGGGCGGACCGGCTTCCTCCAGCAGCAGGGGCTGGGAGAGGAAGCGCACGGTGCGCTGTCGGCCGCGCGCCTTGGCGGCGTCGTCTTGTTTCGGGAGGAGAAGGGGAGCATTCATGCTGCGGCAGCCTTCTGCATTTTCGCAAGCACAGCCTCGGGGTTCCCGGCCAGCGCGACCATGCCGGAATCGAGCACGATCAATCGGTCGGCCAGGCGCATGTGACTTGGACGCTGGGTGACGATGAAGACGGTCGCCCGGCCGCGCAGCTGCTGCAACTTGCGCATCAGCGCGGTGTCGCCGTCGGCGTCGAGGTGGTAGGCGGGTTCGTCGAGGAGATAGATCGGGGCCTGGGTGACGTAGGCCCTGGCCAGGATGATCTTTTGCTTCAGGCCGCGCGGCAGCTGGCGCTGTACCTGATCGGTCAAGCGGGTCTCGAAGCCCTCGGGCAGCGCGAGGATGTCCTCCAGCAGGCCGGCATCCAGGGCGGCCTGCGCCAGCTCCGCGTCGCTGGCGGTCGGATTGGCCAGGCGCAGGTTCTGGGCGATCGTGCCGTGGAACAGGTGGCAGATCTGCGGGACGTAGCCGATCGCGGTACGCAGCTCGCCGACGTCGAGCTGCCGGATATCGATGCCGTCGATCATCACCGCGCCGGCCTGGGGCTGATAGAGGCCGGCGATCAGCTTCAGGACCGAGGACTTGCCGACGCCGTTGGCGCCGGCCACGGCGACCATCTCGCCGGGCTTGACCGTGAAGTTGATGCCGAAGAGGGCCGGTTCGGAATCGGCCATGTAGCGCAGGCTGGCCCGGCGGAAGGCGACCTCGCCCTTGAAGTTGCGCAGGCCCGAGCCGATCCGGCCCGGCTCCCGCTCGAGCTTGAGGCGCATCAGCTGGTTCATCTGCTTCAAGCCGAGCTTGACCTGCTCCAGGCGGGTCAGGCTGAGGAAGCCGACCTGCAAGGGCGACAGCACGCGCCAGACCAGGGCCATGGTGGCGATCAAGGCGCCGACGGTCATCGCGCCGTCCAGCACCTGCAAGGTCCCGAAGGCCGCGGTGGCGATGCCGGCGGCGAACATCAGGGTCTGGGACAGGGTCTGGGTGAAGGCGGAGATCCGGCTGGTCCGGAAGTTGGCGAGCGCCGCCTTGGCGGCGATCTCCCGGTAGCGGCTGCTCCAGGTGCGCTCCAGCGCGCACTGCTTGATCGCCCGCATGTTCGAGATCATCTCGATGGCGAAGGACTGGCGCCGGGCCCGGGCCTCGCCCGACTCGGCCACCGCGGCGCGCATGCTGGGGACGATGGCGAGCGCCGTGAAGAAGAAGATCGCGGCCAGGATGATCGGTATCCAGGCCAGGGGTCCGGCGATCACCGCGATGACGGCGACGAAGATGACCAGGAAGGGCAGCTCCAGAAAGACCCCGGCCAGCGGCCCGGTGAAGAATTCCCGCACGGATTCGAACTGCTTGAGGCGCGAGACCTGGGCGCCGATCGTCGCCCGCTCGGTCATCACGATCGGCAGGTGCAGGATCTGCTGCAGCGCCGCGGCGCCCAGGATGACGTCGATGCGCGCCCCGACGTAGGCCAGGATCCGGGCCCGCAGCATGCGCAAGGCGGCGTCGATGCCCAGGGCCAGCAGAACGCCGGCGAAGAGGAAACCCAGGGTCGAGAGCGAACGGCTCGGGATCACCCGGTCGTAAACCGTCATAATGAACAGCGGCACGGCCAGGGCGAGGACGCTGTTGAGGAAGGTGACCCCCAGCATCTGAAGGACCAGGCCGCGGAAGCGCAGCGCGACCGAACGGAACCAGTCGTCCTGGGGCTTACGTTCAACCTCGGCGTCGGCCTCCTGCAGCGAGACGAAATAGGCCGTGCCCGCGATCGGGGCCAAGCCCTTGAACCCGACCTCCGAAGTGTCGCTGTCGAAGACCTCGAACCCGCCTTCACGGGCTTCCAGGACCACCATGGCGGCGCCGTCATGGGGGACGAAGAGGCAGGGCAGCAGCCGCGGGTCCAGGTGCTCCAGACTGATCTCGGCAGGCCGGGTGACGTAGTTCAGGTTGGCCAGGAGGTTGCGCAGGTCAACGATGTCGAGGCTGTCGGCGAAGTGCGGCAGGGCTTCCGCCAGCTGTCTTGGGTTGCCGTGCCACCCCAGCGCCGAGAGCAGGGGCATCAGGCAGGCGGCGATGTCCGAGATCGCCCGGAATTCGCCCAGTTCGCCGCCTTGCAGGATCTGCTCCAGGCGATCGTGGCGCTGCTTCTGGGCGCTCTCGGCGCTCGCTGGGACCAGGGCGCCCATCAGGCCGAAGCCTCCTCTTTCGGCCGCTGCGGCTCGGTCTTGAGCACGAGCTGGCTGTCCTGAAGCAGGAACTGGCGGTCGGCCAGGGCGAGCAGCGACGGGCGATGGCTGACCAGGATGATCGTGGCCTTGCCCTTGAGGCTGGCGATCGCGGTCTTGAGGATCTCGTCGCTGCGCTGGTCGAGCCCGGAGTTCGCCTCGTCGAAGAGCACGACCTTCGGGGTGCCGGCCAGCGCGCGGGCCATGGCGATGCCCTGCTGCAGGCCGGTCGGCAGGGCCTCGAAAGCGCCTTCGCCGACCCGGGTCTCGTAGCCGGCCGGCAAGCGGTTGATGGCCTGGTCGAGGCGCAGCAGGCTGGCGGCTTCCAAGGCCTGGTTGATCTTCGCGGGCCCGGCAAAGGACGTCAGATTGTCCATGATCGTGCCCTTGAACAGCATGGCGCTCTGCGGCAGGTAGGCGATCTGATCGCGCAGCGAATGCGGGTCGAGGTCGCGGATGTCCTGGCCGTCGAAGCGGACCGAGCCCTTGCTGGGCTTGAGGGCATTGAGAATCAGCATCAGCAGGGTCGACTTGCCGCTGCCGGTGTCGCCTCTGATGCCGATCACCTCGCCGCTGCGGATCTGCAGGCTGACGTCCCGGAACAAGGGCGGAGAATCGGGGTAGCCGAAGGTCAGGTTCTGGAGCTCGATCTCGCCCTGGATTTCGCCGGCCTGTTCCGCCTCGGCCCCGGCTTCGGGCTCCATGTCGAAGATCTGCTGCAGGCGCTCGCGGGCGACCGTGATGTTCTGGAACTGGGTCCAGAGCGACAGTGCGCGCAGGGGCGGCTGGACCGAGCGACCGGCCAGCAGGGTGCAGGCGGCCAGGCTGCCGATGCTCAGCTGGCCGTTGATCACCAGGATGGATCCCAGCGCGCCAACCCCGACCATGGTCAGGTTGGAGAAGCCGGCCCCGAGGCCCTGGGCCAGATTGCTGAAGAAGGTGGCGTCGTAGGTGCTGGCTGCGCTGCTCTCCTGGAGGCGGTCATAGCGGCGCTGCATCTGCGCCTCCATGGCCAGGCCCTTGACCGTGTTGATGCCGGTCAGCACTTCGATGATGAAGCTGTAGCGCCGGTCGTCCAGGGTGGCCCGGCTCTGCAGGGCCAGCTTCAGCCGTCGGCCGACCAGCACCGCCGCGCCCGCCAGCAGCCCGAGCGCCGCCATCGGGACGAGGACCAGCCAGCCCCCCATGAAGGCCACCAGGCCGAGGAAGAGCAGTACGAAGGGCAGGTCGACGATCAGGATCTTGGCTTGTCCGGAGAGGAAGTCGCGCAGGGTGTCGACGGCGGTCAGCCGGTCCAGGTGGACGCCCGGCGCCTCCCGCTCGAAGCTGCCGATGTCCGAGGAGACCAGCCGGTCGACCGCCCGGCACCCGGCGATCTGCTCGAACTGGGCGGCGTGCCAGCCCAGGATGTTGGAGCGGGCGACCCGCAGCACGGCGTCGATCAGGAGGGCGGCGACCAGGCCCAGCATCAGGATCAGCAGGGTATCGGTCGCGGTGTTCGGAATGATCCGGTCGTAGATCTGCAGCAGGACCGCCGGCAGGGCCAGCGAGAGCACGTTGATCGTCAGCGACGCCGCGGTCACGCCGCGCGAGGGACGCGGCAAGTTGTCGAGCTCGATGGCCGAAGGCGACCAGCGACCGCTCTTGGCGAGCTCAGCAAGGAGTGTGGTCGGCGACGACACTTGGGCTCCAAATGCAGATGCGGCGGCCAGGTCTGGTGGCCCGGTCCGCTTCGACAGGTCTTCGAGCAAACCCCTTATGATTTAGAGATTATTACTTGCTGTTTGGTTAATCGGCAGAATCGCTGTCCTAGCAACAGGATCGCTGCGAGAGGACAAGGTGCCAGGCGGCGAAAGCGGTCGGAAAGCCTGGAATTTGCGTAAAATTCAAAATACTGGCTGGCAGTTTAAAATACAGTTATAGAAACAGCTTTCCGGTTGTAGATATTTTACAGCCGTTTTTTCTTGCGATTGCCGAACAGGGCGGGCCCCACCAGGACCACGGCGAGGCCCAGGCAGACCAGGATCAAGGCGGCGACCTCGGCCGGCCCGACGGCCTCGCCGAGCAGCAGCGAGCTGGCGAAGACGCCGACCACGGGGATCGCCAGCGTGCCGATCGCGGCGATGGCGGCCGGGAAGAGCCCGATCAGCTTGAACCAGGCCCAGTGGCAGAAGATCATCGGGAAGGTGATGGTATAGATCAGGGCGACCTGCGCCTTTGGGCTCAGGGCCGTCGGGTCCGGAACCCCTTCGATGAGGAGTGCGCCGACGGTCACCGGCAGTCCGCCGGCAAGCAGCTGCCAGCCGGCCAGGACGATGGTCGGCGTGGTCCAGGCAAAGCGCTTCAGCAGCAGGCTGCCGAGCGCCCAGGAAATTGCGGCGACCAGGACCAGCAGCGACCCCAGCGGGGCGGTTCCGAGCACTGCGATTTCAGGACCGAGCAGGCAGGCGAGGCCGCCGAGTCCCAGACCCAGGCCCAGAAGCTTGCGCCGGGTCAGGGCTTCGCCGAGCAGCGGCGCCGCCATCAGGGAGGCCCAGAGCGGCATGGTGAAGGCGATGATCACCGCCCGCCCGGCCGGAATCAGGCTGACGCCGTGGGCGGTGAAAAGGTGCCAGCCGGCGATCGCGAAGACCGCGCAAAGCAGAAGCGGCCCGATCTCCCGCTTCGGCACCCTGAGGTCCAGGCCAGAGAGGCGCGCGATCGCCAGCAGGGCGAAACCCGCGGGCAGGAGGCAGAGCAGCCGGAAACCCCAGGGCGACAGCTCGCCCAGGATGATCTTCATGGCCGGCCAGTTGCTGCCCCAGAACAGGGTCAGGGCGGCCAGCAGCAGGAACCCGGCGGGCGGCAAGTCGCCCGAGCCTCGCTGCGCGGCACCCGGGCCCGCCGGTGCCTTGCCTGGCTGCGCGTCAGGCATCCGATCCCGACCGGCGCGCGGCGCAGCGGGTCAGGACCGCCTGTTTCTCGGCGGCGGACAGGATCGGCCAGTCGCGGATCTCGTCGACGTGGCGAAAGCAGCCGATGCAGAGGTCGCTGGCATCGTCGACCTGGCAGACGCTGATGCAGGGCGAGGGCACCGAGGTGTCCGGTATCGCCCGGCGCGCCCTGCGCCGGCGCCGCCTTTCGCTGCGCTCGTCCTCTGCCACGGTCATGCCGGCTCCCATGCCACCATCGCGCCCTTCGCCTCTAGGGCCGCGGCATCTTAGGGGCTTGCCTGGCAGCGTCCAGCGGCAAGAGCGACGGCGCCGGTTCTTCCTGCGACGCGGCCGTTTGCAAATGACCGGCCGCACAATAGGATCGGCTGGCCAAGCCCGGGGCTTCGGCCCGGCATCAGGTTTGGGGGAGCACGACCATGATTCGCCGCCTGCGCCTGATCAGCGGACTCACGCTCTTCGTCTTCCTGGCAAGCCATCTGATCAACCACGCGCTCGGCTTGATCTCACTACCGGTGCTGGAAGCCGGGCGGGAGGTCTTCCTGGCGATCTGGCGCAACCTGCCGGCGACGCTCTGGCTCTACGGCGCGCTCCTGGTCCATGCCGGCCTGGCCTTCTGGGCCCTATATCAGCGCCGCCGGCTGGCCATGCCGCCCTGGGAATGGGTCCAGTTGATCTTCGGCCTGGCGGTCCCCCTGCTGGCCGTTCAGCACGTCTTCGGCACCCGTGGCGCCCACGAGCTCCTGGGCACCGAGGACAGCTACGCTTACGTCCTGCGGGTCTACTGGGACCTGGACCCCTGGGCCTTGCTGCCGCGGCACGTCGCACTGGTCCTGGTCGCCTGGGGCCACGGCTGCATCGGGCTGCACTTCTGGCTGCGCCTGAAGTCCTGGTACGCCCGCTGGCTGCCGGTCACCTACGGTCTGGCCATCGTGCTGCCGCTTTTGGGATTGCTCGGATTCATGGTGGCAGGCCTGGAGGTCCGGCGCCTGGCCGAGGATCCGCAATGGCTCGCCGCGCTGCAGGCCACGGCCGGCCTGCCCGACCAGGCCGGTCTCGACAGGCTCGACTGGCTCTTCCGCCTGTTCCTCGCGATCTATCTTTCCCTCTTCGTCGTGACCCTGGTCGCGCGCCAGCTGCGCAACGTTTGGGACCAGCGCCGGGGGGCGGTGCACGTGACCTACCCAAGCGGCCGCCGGATTCCTGCCGTTGCCGGGGCGACGATCCTGGACGTCAGCCGCGCCGCCGGCATTCCCCATGCCTCGGTCTGCGGAGGCCGGGGCCGTTGTTCGACCTGCCGGGTCCGGGTAACGGCGGGCTTTGAGACCCTGCCGGCGCCCGACGAAGCCGAGCAGCGCGTCCTGGCCCGAGTCGGAGCGCCGCCGCAGGTCCGCTTGGCTTGTCAGACCCGGCCGACCGCCGACGTCGAGGTTGCGCCGCTGCTTGCGCCCGCCGCCGACCCAAGCGCCGCGCGGCGCCGGCCCGGCTACCTGCAGGGCGACGAGCGCGAGATCGCGATTCTCTTCGCCGACATCCGGGGCTTTACCAGCTTGTCCGAGCACCGCCTGCCCTACGACGTCGTATTCCTGCTCAATCAGTACTTCCGTGCCATGGGCGAGGCGGTCGAGGAAGCCGGCGGGCGCCTGGACAAGTTCATCGGCGACGGGGTCATGGCCCTCTTCGGCATCGAGCGAGGCCCCGCCGACGGCTGCCGCCGCGCGCTCGACGCCGCCCGGCGGATGTCCCTAAGGCTGGCCGAGATCAACACGGTCCTGCGCGGCGACCTGCCGGAGCCCTTGCGGATCGGCATCGGGATCCACAGCGGCCCGGTGATCGTCGGCGAGATGGGTTACGGGCCGGCGGTGTCGCTGACCGCAGTGGGCGACACGGTGAACACGGCAAGCCGGCTGGAGACCCTCACCAAGGAGCTTCAGGTGCAGCTCGTGGTCTCGGAGCCCGTCGTACGGGCGGCGGGCGTCTCCCTGCCGGGCTTTCCGCGCCAGGATCTCGAGCTGCGCGGGCGCAAGAACGCGCTCACGGTGATCGCGGTCAATGACGCGCGGCGCCTGGAACTCGCGGCGAAGGCGGAGTCTGCCTGAGCCACGCCTGCGGGGCGGGGGCGCTGCGTGGCTCAGGACACCGGTGGCGGTTCAGCCGCTGCCGGCCTTCTTCTTGTAGTCGTCGATCGCGTCCCGCAGCTTGTAGTACTGGTCGCAACCGAAGAAGCAGGCGTCGTCCAGGATCTCGAGGCGCTTCTGCGCCTTGCCGAGGTCGCCGACCTGGAGATAGAGCTCGCCCAGGTACTCGTTGGCGCCGAGGTGGTCCGGATCGATCGCAAGCGCCTGCCGATAAAAGCCCACGGCCTCGTCCATCTTGCCGAGCTGGCGGTGGGTATAGCCGAGATAGTTGTAAGCGTCGGCGTCCTCGGGATCCGATGCCACCACCTTCTGGAGCAGCGGGATCGCCGCCTCGTAGTTCTTCTTGTCGATCTCCTTCACGGCGGCCCGGTATTCGGGACTGGAAAAGAACACGTCGCTGTCTCGGCCACCGCTGCCGCCGCCTTCACCGCCGCCGCCACCACCACCGCCGCCGTCGGCTAGTGCGGGGGTCACGCCCAGGCAAATGGCCAGGAAGAGCGCGCAAGTCGTCTTGGAAAAGGGAATCATGGTTTCCGTCTCCAGTGGGTTGCCACGTCGGGTCGAGCTACCGTTAGGAAACACCGGCCATGGCCATCGCGTGCCGTGACAAAAGCGGGGCGACATTGGTGCCGGTTTCGGACCGGGATGAAGGCCGACTTCAGCGATCCTGTCGGCCTAACTCGCGCACCAGAGGCCGAGCCTGCAAAGGCCGGGATCCGACGGGGTCGTTCTCGTTGCCTGAAATCTCAGACGGCTTGGTTCGGAGCGCCGCCGACCGGCGCAGGCCCGCTCACCCGCTGCCGGTCTTCTTCTTGTAGGCGTCGATCGCGTCCCGCAGCTTGTAGTACTGGTCGCAACCGAAGAAGCAGGCGTCGTCCAGGACCTCGAGGCGCTTCTGCGCCTTGCCGAGGTCGCCGACCTGGAGATAGAGCTCGCCCAGGTACTCGTTGGCGCTGAGATGATCGGGATCGATCGAGAGGGCCTGCTGATAGAAGCCCACGGCCTCGTCCATCTTGCCGAGCTGGCGGTGGGTGTAGCCGAGATAGTTGTAGGCGTCGGCGTCCTTCGGATCCGATGCCACCACCCTCTGCAACAGCGGGATCGCCGCCTCGTAGTTCTTCTTGTCGATCTCCCTGACCGCCGCCGCGAAGTCGGGGTTGCTCGGAACCGCGGTCTCGTTGCGGGAGCTGAAGGTGCGGTCGGCGAACGCGGGCATCGCGCCGAGGCAGAGGGCCAGGCCAAGGGCGCCGAGTGTCTTGGAAAGGGGGATCATGGTCTCCATCTCCGGGGTACTGCTGCGTCGGGCTCGGTCTATCGCCAGCACAGTCCTGGCTTGGTCGTCGCTATATTTCACCCAACCGAAAGTCGGCTCGGTGCGGGTTTCATATCAGAAAGGAGGGTGGTGATGGAGGTCGATTTTGGCAAGACCGCGGCCGACTACAGCCGCCACCGCGTGGGTTTTCCCGAGCGGCTCTTCGACCGGCTGGCCGGTTCCGGGATCGGCGGCCCGGATCAGCGGATCCTCGACCTCGGTGCCGGCACCGGCAGCTTGGCCCGCGGCCTCGCGCGCCGCGGCGCCCAGGTGACCGCGCTGGACATCGCGCCGGAGATGCTTCGCGCCGCCGCCGAGCTCGCCGCGGCGGAGGGGCTCGAGATCGACTTTCGCGAGGCCACGGCCGAGGCCACCGATCTGCCCGACGGCGCCTTCGACGCGGTGACCGCCGGCCAGTGCTGGCACTGGTTCGACACCGCGGCCGCGGCAGCCGAGACCCGGCGCCTGCTGCGGCCGGAGGGCCGGATCGCGATTTGCCACTTCGACTGGCTGCCCTTGCCGGGCAACGTGGCGGCGGCGAGCGAGGCGCTGATTCGCCACCACAACCCGGCCTGGGACCTGGACGGGCGGGACGGCTTCCATGGCGTCCACGCGACCGCCCTCGCGATCGCCGGCTTCACCGATATCGAGAGCTTCAGCTTCGACTGCGGCGTCAGCTACAGCCACGAGGCCTGGCGCGGCCGGATCCGGGCCAGCGCCGGCGTCGGCGGCTCCCTGGCGCCGGCCGAGGTGGCGGCCTTCGACGGCGCGCACGCAGCGCTGCTCGCCGCCGACTATCCGGACGATCCGCTGGTCGTGCCGCACCGCTGCTTTGCCCTGACCGCCGTCAGCGGCTGAGTTCGGGGGCCGCGGCCTCGTCTTCCAGCGCCTCGGCGGACTCGGCGTCGATCACCTTCAGCACCAGGTCCGAGGCGAATCCGCGGCGGGCGAGCGCGGCCAGGTCCCGTTCGCGCTGCACCCGGCGCTCGCTGCCGGCCCGGAAGGGACCGAGGCGGCGGCGGCGGGCGTAGGCCAGGGCGGCGGCCAGCTCCGGATCGCCGAGCTCCTCCCTGAGGCCGGCCAGGGCGGCGGCGATCTCGCCCTCGCAGACGCCCTTCTGAAGCAGCTGCAGCCGGATCCCGCGCAAGGGCTGGCCCCGGCGGGAGAGGCTCCGCGCGCGGGCCTCGGCGTAGCGCGCGTCGTCCAGCAGCCCGGCACCGAGAAACCTCGCGATCAGGGCCTCGATGGCTTCCTCGCCCGCTGCCGGATCGGTGCCGTGGACCCGGGCGGAGCGGGCGACCTTGCGGCGCAGGACCCGGCGCAGATTGTCGGCCGAGGTCGCGTAGCGGTCGAGGTAGAAGAGCGCGGCCCGCTCCAGGTAGCCGGGCGTCGCCTTCTTCGGCAGCTTGCGGCCTCCGGCTTTCTTTTCGGTCTTTGGTCGCGTTTCGGAGTTCTTCATCGCCGCGCGAGGATGCCATGAGCGTAGCGGCGGCGACCAGCGCCTTGCCTTGTCCGGTCAGTCGGCCTATCTCAGCGGACATGGAAATGCGCAGCCTCGGCGATCGCCCGCCGGCACCCCGGGTGATTGGAGCGGTCAACTGGCGGGGCCTTTGGACGCTCTACCTCAAGGAGGTCCGGCGGTTCCTCAACGTCTACACCCAGACGCTCATGGCGCCGATCGTCACCACCCTGCTGTTCCTGGCGATCTTCACCCTGGCGCTGGGTCGCAGCGTGCAGAGCGCGGGCGGCGTCGGTTACGCCGAGTTCCTGGCGCCCGGCCTGATCATGATGGCGATCATGCAGAACGCCTTCGCCAACACCTCCTCCTCGCTGGTCATCGCCAAGGTCCAGGGCAACATCGTCGACATGCTGATGCCGCCGCTCTCGGCCAGCGAGCTCGCCCTCGCCCATGCGGCCGGCGGGGTGACGCGCGGCGTCCTGGTCGGCCTGGCGGTCGGGCTGGCGATGTGGGCCTTCGTGCCCCTCGGGATGCACAGCGCCTGGCTGATCCTCTTCTTCGCGGTCAACGCCTCGCTCATGCTGGCGCTGCTGGGCATGATCGGCGGCATCTGGGCCGAGAAGTTCGACCACATCGCTGCGGTCACCAACTTCGTGATCACGCCGCTGTCCTTCCTCTCGGGCACCTTCTACTCGATCGAGCGGCTGCCCGACGGCTGGGAAGCCATTGCCCACTTCAACCCCTTCTTCTATCTGATCGACGGGTTCCGCTACGGCTTTATCGGACATGCCGACGGCCTGCCCGGAATCGGCGCGGCGGTGGTCCTGGTCGTCAACCTGGCGCTCTGGCTGCTTGCCTATCGGATGATCGCCACCGGCTACCGGCTCAAGGCCTAGGAAACCGACCGAAACATGCCGCCGCCCGCGACCCTGACGCCGCCCCGCCGCTACGGTCGGGTCAACTGGCTGGGTCTCTGGTCCCACTACCGGCGCGGAATCCGCCGCTTCCTCGACTTCGCCTGGGAGTCGCTGGGCGGCCCTTGCGTCTTTACCTTGCTGTTCCTGGCGGTGTTTGCCGTCGCCTTCGGCGCCGAGCGGGAGATCGCCGCAGGGATTACCTACACCTCCTTCATCGCGCCCGGCCTGGTGATGTTCTCGCTCTGCTACACCGCCTTCGAGACTGCCGGATTCTCGGTTCTGGACGACAAGAACAACCGGACCATCGAGGACCTGCTGGCGGCGCCGCTGTCGCCGCTGGAGGTCATGGCCGGCTACGTGTTCTCGGCCATGGCTAGCGCCATGATGAGCGGGACCCTGGTCGGTCTGGTGGTCGCGCTCTTCGTCGGCCTGCCGATGCTGGCGCCGCTGCAGGTGCTGGGCTTCGCGATTCTCGGTACCCTGCTCTTCGCACTGCTCGGTACACTGGTCGGGCTCTGGGCGGACAAGTGGGAGCACTACAGCTTCGCCGACAGCTTCCTGGTGCTGCCGCTGGGCCTGCTGTCGGGCACCTTCTTCCCGATCGCCAGCCTGCCCGAGCTGGGCCAGACCGTGATCGCCATCAATCCGGTGTTCTACGTCATCGACGGCTTCCGGGGCGCCTTCATCGGCTATGCCGAGACCGTCGCCTGGCAGGGCTTCCTTCTGGTCGGCCTGCTCGACCTGCTGCTCGCAGGATTGGTCTGGCGCCTCTTCGCCCGAGGCTACAAGATCAAGGCCTAGGCCATACGCATTTCTTAAGCTTTGCCTGCTGGATTTCCCCCATGAACCAACGCATCCGATCTCTCCTTCCTCGCTTCCTGGTCCTCGCGGTCTGGCTCCTGCTGCCAGGCTCGGTCTGGGCCGGCGAGTTGCCCTATGGCCAGGGCCTGCTGTGGCAGGTCAAGGCGCCCAACGGCCGCAGCAGCCATGTTCTCGGCACCTTCCACACCAGCGATCCACGCGTCCTGGCGCTGCCGGCGCCGGTCGTCGAAGCGCTGGAAGGGTCCGAAGCCCTGGCCATCGAGATCGTCCTGACGCCCCTAGAGCAGCAGGCCATGGCTTTGGCTGCGATGCTGAGCGACGGGCGCAGCCTGGAACAGATCCTGGGGCCGGAGCTTTTCGCCCGCAGCGCCATCGCGGCTCAGTCCTACGGCCTCGGGGCCGCGCAACTCCGCCGTTTCAAGCCCTGGGGGCTGCTTTCGCTCTTCGCGATGCCGCCGGAAGAGATCCAACGCCAGCAGCGCGGCGCCCGGGCGCTCGACTTCCACCTTCAGGACCTGGCAAAGAGCCGTGGCAAGCAGCTCGTGGCGCTGGAGACCGTCGCCGAGCAGATCGATCTTTTCGACTCCCTCTCGGAGGAGGAGCAGGTGATGCTGCTGAAGTCGACCCTCGACGAGCAGGAAAACAACCCGACGCTGTTCGACGACCTGGTGGCGGACTACCTGGCCCGGGATCTGACCTCTATCCAAGGCATGATGACCGAGCTTTCAAAGGACGTGGATCCGGAGTTCCAGGCCCGCTTCGTCGAGCGATTGATCGACGAGCGAAACCGCACGATGGTCAAGCGCGCCGAACCCCTGCTCAGCCGGGGCAAGGCCTTGATCGCGGTCGGCGCCCTGCACCTGCCGGGCGAGCAGGGAATCCTGAACCTCCTTGCCGAGCGCGGTTTCGAGGTGTCGCGGGTCTATTGATCCCGCGGGCTCAAGGAAAATTAAGCCTGATCTGAGAGCTTCGGGCCTCCTGCTGGTTCGAAGGATCTCTGGCATGTCCATTGGACTCTCATCACGCCGGCTTTGCCTGGCCCTGGCGCTGCTCCTCCTCTCGGTCCCGCCGGCCGTGGCGGGCGAGGGCCTGCTGCACGGCAAAGGTATTTTCTGGCGCATCGAGGGCAAGGGCGCGAAGCCCAGCCACATCCTCGGGACCTTCCACACTGCCGACCAGCGGGTCCTCGATCTCACGGCGACGATCGGGGACGCCCTGAAGGCCGCCAGCAGCGTGACCCTGGAGCGGGTCATGACCTATGAAGACGGCTTGAAGGTCCAGGAAGCCATGGCGCTGAGCGGGCGCCGCGACCTGCAAGATATCCTGGGAAAGAAGCTCTTCAACGAGGTCGCCCTGGCGGCGCGGGCCTACCGGATGCGGCCCTCGGACCTGCGCGGCATGAAGCCCTGGGCGGTCTATCTGATGCTGGGCTCGCCGCCCGGCGAGGCGATTCGCCAGGGCATGGGAACGCCTTTCCTAGACTACATGCTGCAGCAGGCCGGCGAGCAGATGGGCAAGCCGGTCTACGGCCTGGAGCGCGTCGAAGACGTCTTCGGCTTCTTCGACCAGCTGAGCCGGGCCCAGCAGGTCGCCCTGGTCGAGGCAGCGCTGCGCTTCAACTATCATGTCGACAATCACTTCCATAAGGCGCTGCGCTACTACCTGCGTGCCGACATGGCCGGGCTCATGGCCTATTTCGATCGTCAGTATCGCATGAAGGACCAGACCCTGGCGGCGCTGATCCAGGCCCATTTCATCGACGAGCGCAATGCGGTGATGGTCCGGAACATGCAGAAGCAGCTCAAGACGGGGCGGGCCTTCATCGCCGTCGGCGCGGCGCACCTGCCGGGCGAGAAGGGCGTCCTGCACCTGCTCGAAAAGCGCGGCTACAGGGTCACGCGGGTCTACTGAACGGCGCCCTCCGGTTGATGGCGCACGGTCGGGCCGCCGAGAGCAGCCTGCGTTCTCTTGGACGCAGATGAGCCGCTTTCCTGTCGAAGAGAGATCGAATCACCTGCACTCAATTGATTTCATTTGTGTGCAGTTTGATCTAGTCTCGGGCTGCTGGCTGCGGCCGTGAATCCACCTCCGAGCGACCGGAAGGGAGACCAGGCGTGATCGATGCGCTGATGCCGACCTACGCCCGCGCCGAGCTCGCTTTCGAGCGCGGCGAAGGCCCCTATCTCTACACCGCCGAGGGTCGGCGATTCCTGGACTTCGCGTCGGGGATCGCGGTCAACGCCCTGGGTCACAGCCACCCGCACCTGGTCGAGGCGCTGAGCGCCCAGGCGCAGAAGCTCTGGCACGTCTCCAACCTCTATCGGATCCCCGAGGCCGAGCGCCTGGCCCGCCGGCTGGCCGAGTCGACCTTCGCCGACACGGTCTTCTTCTCCAACTCCGGGGCCGAGGCCATCGAGTGCGGCCTGAAGCTGGTCCGCAAGTACCATCACGCGACCGGGCACCCCGAGCGCTACCGGGTTATCACCTGCAGCGGCGCCTTCCACGGACGCACCTTGACGACCATCTCGGCGGCGGCCAATCCCAAGTACCTTGAGGGCTTTGCACCGGCGGTCGAAGGCTTCGACAACGTCGCCTTCGGCAACCTGAACGAGCTGCGCGCGGCGATCACCCCGGAGACCGGCGCGATCCTGGTCGAGCCGATCCAGGGCGAGGGCGGCATCCGGCCGGCCGACCTGGCCTTTTTGCGCGCCCTGCGCGAGGTCTGCGACGAGTTCGGCCTGCTCCTCTTCCTCGACGAGGTCCAGTGCGGGGTCGGCCGGACCGGCCGCTTCTTCGCCCACGAATGGGCCGAGATCCGCCCCGACGTCATGGCGACGGCCAAGGGTCTGGGCGGCGGCTTTCCGATCGGCGCCTGCCTCGCGACCGAGGCAGCGGCGGTCGGCATGACCGCGGGCACCCACGGCTCGACCTTTGGCGGCAATCCGCTGGCCGTGGCGGTGGGCAACGCGGTGCTCGACGTGGTCCTGGCCGAAGGCTTCCTCGAGCGGGTCGAGGCCGTGGCCGCGCAACTGCGCGAAGGCCTCGAGGGCCTGGTGGAACGCCACCCCGGCCTGCTCGCCGGGGTTCGCGGCGCCGGCCTGATGCTCGGCCTGCGCTGCGAGGTCCCCAACGCCGAGCTCATGACGCGGCTGCGTGACGGCGGCCTGCTCACCGTGCCGGCGGCCGAGAACGTCCTGCGCATCCTGCCGCCCTTGATCATCGAGGCGCAGCAGGTCGAGGAGGCCCTGGGCATCTTGGAGCAGGCCTGCGCGGACTGGCCCAAGGCTGCCTGACGCGCTGCTGAATCCCCTGAGCGGCCGGAAAGCTCGCGCAACGCGGACTTGCGGCCGGGCGCCGCCGGTCCGACCTAGACCAATCTGTGATTCGTCGGACCCGGTCGAACGCGGTTTGGCTCATTTCGAACAGACAGAGCAGCTTGCCCGGTTCGCTCGAACCCAGGCTGCTCGAGGCAAGTGCGGAGATCCTGAACGTGGACAGCAAGAACCCTCTCGGCGGGTCCAATGGCATGGCCGATGGCGTGGAGCCCTTCCTGGTCGAGGCCTGCGGCCTGCGCGGGCGTCTGTTGCGCCTAGGCCCCCTGGTCGAGACGGTGCTCTCGCGCCATGCCTATCCCGAGGCCGTGGCCGGCCGGCTGGGCGAACTGCTGGCGCTGGCCGGGCTGCTGTCCTCGATGCTGAAGTACGAAGGCGTCTTCTCGCTGCAGACCCGCGGCGACGGCCCAATCTCGATGATGGTCAGCGACGTCACCGCGGCCGGCGAGCTGCGCGGCTTCGCCCAGTTCGATGCCGAGCGGCTCGAGGCACTGCTGGACCGGGCCGGGCCGGGCACGCCGAGCCTGCCCCACCTGCTGGGCAAGGGCTACCTGGCCTTCACGGTCGACCAGGGCGTGCACAGCGAGCGCTACCAGGGCATCGTCGAGCTGAACGGCGCCACCTTGACCGACTGCGTGCACCACTACTTCGGCCAGTCCGAGCAGCTGGCGACCGTGGTCAAGCTGGCCGCGGCCCCGGTCGATGGCCACTGGCGGGCCGGCGCGATCATGCTGCAGCGCATGCCGCGCGAGGAGGCGCAGGCCCAGAATCTCACCGAGGAAGAGGCCGAGGAAGGCTGGCGCCGCGGCTGCGCCTTCCTGGGCAGCTGCACCGATTCCGAGTTGCTCGATCCTCGACTGGCGCCCAACCGGCTGCTCTACCGGCTGTTCCACGAGGACGGCGTGCGGGTCTTCGAGCCGCGGCCGCTGACTCTGGGCTGCCGCTGTTCGCGCGAGCGGGTCGCCCGAATCCTGGCCTCGATCCCGCCGGCATCGCTGGAGGAGTACAAGGTCGAAGATGCCGTGGTCATGACCTGCCAGTTCTGCAACATCGACTACCGCTTCGACGAGACCGAGCTGGCCGAGATCCTCGCGCCTTGATCGTGCCGCATCCGGGGCGTAAAGACGGTAACAGAATGTTAACCAAGTCTGGCTAAGGACCCGGATATGCTTAGATTTCCCGGCCTCAAGGCCATTCTTCTGCTCGCCGCCACCTCGATCACCCTGGTCGGCTGCGAGATCACGCCAGAGCGCAACGTCTACCCGGAGCTGACGTACCAGCATCTCGATCCGATTCGGCTCGACGTCCGCGACATCGTGGTCGAGCAGGCCTATGCACCACCGCTCTCCAACCCGAACGTCGATCACGACTTCCCGGTCAAGCCGATGGACGTTGCGGCGCGCTGGGCCCAGGACCGGCTAGTCGCGGCCGGGGCGACCCGGACCGCGACCTTCGTGATCCGCGACGCCGCCGTGGTCGAGGTGCCACTGGAGCAGTCGGAGGGCGTCACCGGCGCCTTCACCACCGACCAGTCCGAGCGCTACGACGCCCACATGGAAGTCCAGATCGTGATCCGCGACGACCGTGGCTGGGAGGAGGCCAACCTCATCACCGAGGTGACCCGGACCATGACCGTCGCCGAAGACGTGACCCTGAACGAGCGCGAGAAGGCCTGGTACAGCCTGACCGAGAAGCTGATGGTCGACATGGACCAGAGGCTTGCCGAGAGCATCGAGGAGAACTTCCAGCGCTACCGGGTCCGCTGATCCGGCCCCGATCCGAGGCCAATCCGCCCGGCCTATTCGCGCCAGAACGCGCGGGTCACCAGCACCAATACGGTGAAGAGCTCGAGCCGGCCGAGCAGCATGCCGGCCGAGAGCAGCCACTTGGCCGCATCGGGCAGGGGCGCGAAGTTGCCGGCGGGGCCGATGATGTCGCCCAGGCCCGGGCCGACGTTGGAGATCGCCGTCGCCGCGCCGGACACCGCGGTGACGAAGTCGAGGCCCAGAAAGCCCAGACCCAGTGCCAGCACCGCGAAGCTCGCGGCGTAGAGAAAGAAGAAGCTCATCACCGACTCGGCGACCCGGTCAGGGATCGGCCGCTTGTTGTAGTAGGCGATGAAGACGCCGTTTGGCTGCAGCAGCTTCTTGAGCTGTACGAACGCCGTGGCGTGAACCACTTGGAAGCGGAAGATCTTGATCCCGCAAGTGGTCGAGCCGGCGCAACCGCCGACGAACATCAGCACGAAGAGGATCGACATCGCGTAGCCGCCCCACGCGCCGAAGTCGGTGGTCGAATACCCCGTCCCGGTCATCACCGAAATGGTGTTGAAAGCGGCATAGCGCAGGGCTGAGTCGACCTCCTCCATCTGGCCGGTCCGGTACAGCCAGAAGGCCACGCTGAGGATCCCGAAGGCCAGGATCATGATCATCCAGCGGACTTGGCTGTCCTCGAAGAAGACCAAGGGCCGGCCCTGCGCGGCGCGCAGGTAGAGCACGAAGGGAATGCTGCCGAGCACCATGAAGAGGCAGATCGCCCAGTCGATGGCGGCGCTGTCGTAATAGCCGATCGAGGCGTCCCGGGTCGAATAGCCGCCGGTCGCGATCGAGGTCATGGCGTGGGCCACGGCGTCGAAGCCGGACATGCCCAGGACCCAGAGCACGATCGCCCCGAGGGCTGTCAGCGCAACGTAGACGAAGGCGATGCGGCCGGCGAGCTGCGCGGCGCGCGGCAGCACCTTGTCAGTCTCGAAAGCCTCGACGCGGAACAGCTGCATCCCGCCGACCTGCAGGATCGGCAGGACCGCGACCGCCATGACGATGATGCCGATGCCGCCCAGCCACTGCAGGATCGCCCGCCACAATAGGATTCCCGGCGGTGCGTAGTCGAGGCCGATGATCACCGTCGACCCGGTGGTCGTGACCCCCGACATGGATTCGAAGAAGGCGTCGGTATAACTGAGCTCGAGCCCGGAGAAGGCCAGGGGCAGGGCGGCGAACATCGCGATCACCAGCCAGGCCAGGTTGGTCATCAGGAAGGCCTGACGCAGGCTGAAGCTCGTCCAGCCGGCACGGGTGGTCAGCACCATCAGCGCGCCGACGAAAAACGTCAGGGCGGCCGAGGCGGCGAAGACCTGCCAGTCGGCATGCCCCACGGCGACATCGACGATCGCCGGGATGATCATGGCGATCGCAAGGATGACGAGCAGGATGCCGATGATGAAGACGACCGGCCGAAGGTCGATCATGCAGTCGATCCGTGGCTGCTCAGTTCCGGAGGCCTCCGGGCGCGGCCGCTGCCGTCCAGCGGCGCCCGTCCGGATCTCCGGCGCGGGAGCATAGCAAAACGCACCGGGGCGTCGATGCCGAAATAACCTCGCCTGCCCGGGCGTTTAAGCCCTGTCGGTGAGTAGGTCCCGCATCTAGCCGTGGACTTGGGCGCCGCCCTGGGGGTTGCCGACCAAAGCCAGGAACTCGCGCCGTGTGGCGGCGCTGGTGCGGAACTGGCCGAGCATGCAGCTGGTCACCATCGAGACCCCCGGCTTGTGGACGCCGCGGGTGGTCATGCACTGGTGCGCCGCCTCGATCACCACCGCGACGCCGTTGGGCTCCAGCACGTCGTTGATGGTGTTGGCGATCTGGACGGTCATCTTTTCCTGGATCTGGAGCCTTCGGGCGTAGGCGTCGACCACCCGCGCCAGCTTGCTGATGCCGACCACGCGGTGGCTTGGCAGATAGGCGATATGGGCGCAGCCGATGATCGGCGCCAGGTGGTGCTCGCAGTGGGATTCGAAGCGGACCTGCCGCAGCAGCACCATCTCGTCGTAGCCCTCGGTTTCGCTGAAGGTCCGCTCCAGCAGGGCGCGGGGGTCGGTTCGGTAGCCGGAAAAGAACTCTTCCCAGGCCCTTGCGACCCGGGCCGGCGTGTCCAGCAGTCCCTCGCGCGCCGGATCGTCGCCCGCCCAGCGGAGCAGGGTCGCGACCGCGGCCTCGGCCTCGTCCCGGCTCGGCCGTGCCTCGTCAGCTCCGGACTGGCCGTTACCCTCGATTGCTGCGTCGGGCCGCTCGCCGCCGGCCTTGCCGTCAATGCCCTGAACGATGCTGTCGGTCACGGTTTGTCCTCTCCTTGCTGGCCCTGGGTCCGACCCCTTCGGCGCTGGCGGATCAGTTCAGGTTGATTCTCTGATACGGGCTGTCCAAGGAAAAGGCCGGGATGGTCACGCTGAAGCGGCCGCCCAGAGTGTCCTCCATCTCGTAGCTGCCCAGCATGATGCCCGAAGGGGTCGGCAACGGTGTGCCGCTGGTGTACTCGAAGCTGCCGCCCGGCTCGAGCACAGGCTGTTCGCCGACCACCCCGGCGCCCCTGACCTCCTGCACCTGGCCCAGGGCGTCGGTGATCTGCCAGTAGCGGTTCAGCAGCTGTACGGTCTGCTGGCCCTCGTTCTCGATCCGGACGTGATAGGCCCAGACGTAGTGGTTGTCCTCCGGCGCGGATTGGTCGTCCAGGTAGATCGGCTCTACGGTCACCCGGATGGAACGCGTCGTTTCGCTATACATCTGGCTAACTTCCCAAGGTCGGCGATCGAACCGGAGTCTACCCCGGAACGCAGGCCGGAAGACAGACCTCTTCGGGCGCCGCGTCAAGCCCGCGCAGCGCGCTTTGGAGCGGAAAAGCGGATACCTTCAGGAGCCGGTCGCCTTGGCCAGGCTCGACGCCGCCGTTGCCGGCTCGGCCGCCGAGTCCTCGCCGAGCCTGACGACGGCGCCGCCGGTGGCCTCGGCGTCGGCGGGGTCGTGAGTGACCAGGAGGGTCGGCAGGCCTTCGGCGCGGGCATGGTCGAAGACGAAGCGGCGAAACCGGGCCCTGAGCGCGACGTCGAGCTTGGAGAACGGCTCGTCCAGAAGAAGGGCTCGGGGCTCGGCCAGCAAGGTCCGCATCAGGGCAATCCGGGCCCGCTGCCCTCCCGACAGGGTGGCCGGGTCGCGGTCGCCGAAACCCGCCAGATCGGCTTCGGTCAGGGCCTCGCGGACCTTCTGGCGCCGCGCCTTGCGGCCGCGCACCCAGGGCGGCACGCCGAAGGCCAGGTTCTCGGCCACCGAGAGGTGGGGAAACAGCAGGTCGTCCTGGAACAGGATGCCGACCCGGCGTCGCTCTGGCGGCAGTGCCGCCAGGTCGCTGCCGTCGAGCCGGATCTCGCCTTGGCTGCCGAAGGCCGGATCGAGCGTGCCGCAGATCAGGGCCAGGAGGCTGGACTTTCCGCTGCCACTGGGCCCCATCAGGGTGACGATCTCGCCCGGCGCCACCGCCAGGTCGAGCGGGCCCAGGAGCGCCCGTCCGTTCAGCTCCAATCCGACCTGATGCAGCTCCAAGGCGCCGGCAAGTCTCGGCCAGTTCATTCGATCACCCTCATGTCCCTACGATGTCGGAACAGCCAGGCAGGGATCAAGAGCGCCAGGCTGAAGGCGACCAGTGGCAGCAGGGCCTGGAGAAAGGCGTAAACCGCGATCACCCGGCGGTCGCCGCCGGCGGAGAGGCTCACCGCCTCGGTCGTCAGGGTGACGAAACGACCGGCGCCGGCGAACAGGGTCGGTAGGTACTGGGCGACGCTGACCGCGAAGCCGACCGCAAGGGCGAAGAGCAGCGGCCTGAGCAGCATCGGCAGCTTGACCGTCCAGAAAACCCGGCCCGGTCGGGCGCCTAGGCAGAGGGCGCTGCGGACGTAGCGCTCGTCCAGGGCCCGGAAGGGCTCGGCCAGGGCCAGGAAGACATAGGGCAGGACGAAGAGGAGATGGCTCCAGATCACCGCCGGCCAGCCGCCGTCGAAGCCCAGCCGCACGGCGATGACCTGGGCGCCGAAGAGGAAAGCGACCTGGGGCACCAGCAGCGGCAGGTAGAGCAGCCAGAGGATCCGGCCGGTCGGATGCAGCCCGTGTCGCTTCTCGTTCTCCAGGCAGCCCAGGACCAGGGCCAGCGAGATCGCGGCCGCGGCCATCCCGACCACCAGGGTGGTGCCGCCGGCCCAGGCCAGGCCGTCGGCCTGCCGTAGCCAGTTGTCGAGGCTCCACTCCGCGGGCAGCGCCTCGGGATAGCGCCAGCGCCGGGCGAAGGACCAGACCGCCAGGCCCAGCATGCCGGCGATCGAAAGGCCGAAGCAGAGCGAGATCAGCGCCGCGACGCCGCCCGGGAGCAGGGGTCCACTGCGGCCGCGGCCGCCGGCGAAAAGCCAGCGGCGGCCGAGCCGGATCGCCAGGCGCTCGCCGAGATGCCAGAGCCCGAGCGCGGCTGCCACTAGGAGCAGCTGTAGGGTCGCGCCGGCGGCGCCGAGGAAACGCAGGCTCAGCTCCGGATCGTGGAACCAGCGGAAGACCAGCACCGCCAGAGGTGGCGGGGTCGCCGGCGCCAGAATCATCGCCATGTCGACCACCGACAGCGAGTAGGCGATCACCGCGTAGATCGGCAGGCGGATCTGCGGATAGATCGCCGGCAGCACGGTCTTGATCCAGGCCATGGCCGGGCCGTAACCCAGGGTTCGAGCCACCGCCAGGCGCTGGTCGGCGCGGGTCTGACCGATCGCGCCCAGCATCATCAGCAGCAGGAAGGGCAGCTCCTTGAGGGTCAGGCCCAGGGCCAGCGCCAGGCCGTGGGGGTCCTGGACGATGGCCAGGTCGAGGGGCCGCTCCCAGCCGGTCAGCCCGGGCGAGATCAGGCGGGCGAGCCAGCCGCTGGGTGCGATCAGGAAGGCCAGGCCGATGGCCAGAGCGACGTGGGGCATGGCGAGCAGCGGCGCCAGCAGGCGGCGGAGCAGGAAGAAGGCCCGGGTCTTGTAGCAGGTGGCGAGGAAGCCGACGGCCAGGACGAAGGCGGCCAGGCTCGCCAGCAGCCCGCTCACCAGGGTCAGGCGCAGGCTGCTGCCCAGCCCCGGGTAGGCCGCGAGCGCGGCCCAGGGCTCCAGGCCGAAGCTCTCGCCGCCCAGGGCCGGAAGGTAGCCGAAGGCGGGCAGCCAGGTGCCGATCAGACCGGCGGCGATCGGGCCCAGGAACAGAAGCAAGGTCGCGACCGGGACCGCCCGCAGCCAGCGGCCGCGCGCCGGGGCCGCCGACCCGGCCAGGGTCAGCGGCTGTAGCGCGCCAGCCATTCGGCCTCGATCTTGGTCATCCAGGAGGGATGCGGCTCCGGCAGGACCGGCCCGAGTGCGTCGGGGGGCAGGGTCGCCGGCCCCTTGGGCAGGGCGTCGAAGAGGCGGCGCTGATCCGGCGCCAGCTTGGCCAGGTCGAGCACGGTGTCGTCACCCCAGACCTCGCTGCTCTGCTTGCGGGCCTGCGCCTCGGGGCTGAGCAGGAAGTTGGCTACCACCATGGCGCCCTCGACGTTGCTGGCGTTGTAGGGGATGGCGACGAAGTGCGTGTTGCCGATTGTGCCCTCGGGGAAGACGAAGACCCGCGCGCTCTCGGGCAGCTGGCCGTCGGCGATCAGGGAGGAGGTCTCCGAGGGATGAAAGGACAAGGCGATGTCAATCTCGCCGTCGTTGAGCAGCTGGCGCTGGGCCGGGCCGCTGGCCGGGAAGGACTCGCCGTCGCGCCACATGAAGGGATGCAGGGTCTCGAGATAGCGCCAGAGCGGGGTGGTCACTGCCCGGAAGGTGGCCTCGTCCGGCACCTCGGCCTGCAGCACGGTGGGATCCTCGGTGAGCTCGATCAGGGCCTGCTTGAGGAAAGTCGAGCCGAGGAAGTCGGGCGGCGCCGGATAGGTGAAGCGGCCCCGGTTGATGGCGCTCCAGACCGCCAGGGCGGCCGCGTTCTGCGGCGGCGACTCGATTCGGGCGCTGTCGAAGACGAAGTTGAACTTGGCCATGCCCCAGGGCGCTTCCAGCCCGTCCGTGGCGACGGTGAAGTCGATCAGAGTGGTCGGCTTGCCCTCGAAGTCGACCAGGGCATGGTTCGGCAGCTGCTCCACGAAAGGTCCGTAAAGCAGGTCCTGCGCCTTCATGGCGGCGAAGTTCTCGCCGTTAATCCAGATCAGGTCGATCGTGCCGCCGTTTTCCCGCCCGGCGGTCTTCTCCGCCAGGACCCGGGACACGGCCTCGGCGGTATCGGTCAGCTTTACGTGGCGCAGTGTGACGCCGTAGTCCTCGGCGACCCGGCTCCCGACCCAGGCGATATAGGCGTTGATCCGCTCGTCGCCGCCCCAGGCATTCCAGAACACCGTCTGGCCGCGCGCCGCCTCTTGGACCGCGTTCCAGTCCGCCGCCCGCGCAGGCGGTGCGATATGGAAGGCCAGCAATGCGAGGCCAAAGAGGGCAGCAGTCAGCCGAGCCATGTATGCTTGTCCTTTCTTGAGTCGCAGACGCCCGGTTCCCGGCCCGGCCGGGGGATCGATACCGAGCAGCGCGCGGAGAATATCCTGAGAGGTCGGGCATGTCAGCCGTTCTGCGGCTCTCGCGAGGGTCTCGTGGTGTTGCCGGGGAAGATGTTTGCGGTCGCTTCGCGAAGCGGTCAATATGGGTGCAACAACAGTCCGACGTAGGGACAGCCGGCAGGAGGGGAAGCAAGGTGTCGGTCTCGAACGGGGAGGACTGGCCGCCTGAAAAGGGCCAAGAAACGGTCGGTAAGAACGTTGCCGGCTCGAATGGAATCGATCAGGCTGATGTCGGCCAGAACGGTGCCGGTCAAGATGGCGTCGCTCCGACCGAGAGTTCGGGCATGCCCTCGATCATCGGGCCAGAGGTCGTTGTCGTCGGCGATCTGAAGAGCCAGGGTCCGGTTCAAATCGAAGGACGAATCAAGGGCGATGTCGACTCTCCGGCCGTGGTGATCGGCAAAGACGCTTATGTCGATGGCTCGGTATCCGGCGAGCAGGTGCGGATCTTTGGCGCGGTGGCCGGCTGGGTACGGGGCGGAAAGGTGTCGATCGCCGAGTCCGGTCGGGTCGACGGCTGCATCCAGCACACCGAGCTGGTGTCCGAGACGTCGCGCGGCGGCTTCGCCCTATCGCACCTGATTCCGGCATCCCTGACCGAGCGCCAGCGCTGGCTGCTGGTCCGGAACCTGGCGCTGGCAATCACCTTGCTGCTGCTGGTCTATTTCCTGGGCGCCAGTGGCCGCTCGGCCTTCATCCACGATCTTCCGGGCTTTCTTGCGCCGATCCTGGGCGATCGGAACGTGGTCGCCTTCCTGGCATTCGGCTTCCTCGCGCTGCTTGGCTATGCCGGGGCGCGGGCCCAGCTCGCGGCCGACGGCAGCCTGCACCGCCGGCTGATCGAATTGGAACGCAGCCTGGTGCAACTCCGCCGCATCGCCGGGTCGGGCGCAACTGCGGCGACGGCCGAGCCGGAGCCCCCCGCCCTCGCCGAGGTGACCACGCGCTTGGCGGCGCTGGAGCGGCGGATCGCCGCCCTCGCTAATGAAGGTGCTGCCAAGACGCTGGATCTGCCGTCCAAAGCGGCGAGCCGCCCCAGGCTCCGGAAACCCTCTCAGCGCGGGGCCAGTTCCTGACCCCCTGACATCTGGGGCGGGCCTTCGGGGACGCCGCCGTCGGGGCCTCAGCCGTCTTCGGCTTCGGTGGCGTCCGCCTGAGTGCGCTTGGTGGGCTGCTGGCCCTTGCGCGCCGCCGCTGCGCGGGTCCCGGGCTCCGGTGCGGCGCTCGCCGCCTTGCCGACCGGCTTCCGCGTACCGGCAGCGACTTGTCCGGGTCGCCGCAGGATTCCCTCGAAGTGGGCCTCCGGCTCGATCACGACCTTGTCGTGGACGAGGACGTCGTCGCTGATCAGCTTTGCCGTGCTGGCCACGGTGAGCTGCGTGGTCTCGACATTGCCGTCATAGGACCCCTCGATCAGAATCCGCTCGGCCAGGACGTTGCCCTGCATCGAGCCGCCCTCGAGGATCGTCAGGGCGTGGCACTGGATGTCGCCCTCGACAGCGCCGCCGATTTGCAGTTCGCCCTCTTCGTCGAGCTGGAAGAAGCCCCGGACGACCACCCGGTCGAGGGAGGTCTCACGGCGCTGGGTTTCGCCGTCCTTCGGAACGCCCAGCTTCAGGCCAGCCTCGGATCCCTTGCCGCCGCTGTCTTCATTCGGTTTGTCGATCTTGGACGAGAACATCTGCCGTCACCCCCGTGTCGGCCGGGCCCGTCTCAGCCGGGCCGCCAGCCTTAGCTTGCCAGATTCGGTTTCCAGTCGTCGGACCAGTGGTCGTCGCGCGCAGCTGCCTCGATTTCCGGGACCAGACCATCTGGCTCCGGCCCGGACTCTGGGGCTCGTGCGGCTGACTGGCGGTGATAATCGTCACCCGAAGAGCCGGCGCGGATCTCCAGGTGCCGAGACCGTCAGCCGTTCGAGCGGCCGTTGCCCCGAGAGCTGCCGTTGCCCCGCGAATCCTTCGCCTCGGCGGCGTTGGGACGCCTGAGCTGGCCTTCGAAATGGCTGTCCGGCTCGATCACCACGGTGTCGTAGACCAGGATGTCGTTGCTCACGACCTTGGCGTGGCTGGCCAGGGTGAAATGGTTGGTCGAGATGTTGCCGTTGAAGGTGCCCTTGACGATGACCGACTCGGCATTGACGTCGCCGCTCATGGTGCCGCTTTCCAGGACGTGCATCGCGTGGCACTTGATGTTGCCTTCTACGTTGCCGCCGATCTGGAGCTCGCCGTCCTCGGTCAGGGTGAAGGCGCCGCGGATGACCACCTTGTCGAGGGAGGTCGCGACATCCCCCTGGCCGTTGGTCCGCGGCTTGCGGTCGGCCGACAGGCCGTTCTCCTTGATCGGGGAGGCAGGATAGGGATTGTTCGCCGATTCGGCCTTGTTGCCGGTCGCGGGATTGTCGGTATTGGACGCCATGATTCCTCCGGGCATGAGCGAGGCGTGGAGACTCCGTCGCACAATCTTATGGCGAAAGACATACCCCGTTTGATCGAAATATCTCTCGCTTCAGACTGGCCGTTGCCCCATGCCTCCCTTGAGATGAGAGCCAGGCAAAACTTGGCACCGACGCCATTAAGACCGGGTAAAACAGCAAATGCCGTACAATTATTTTTCAACTCAAAGTCGTCTCGGCGGAATTCAATACTCTGCCGGGTCATCGGACTTCGACCAGTTGCCGTCCTCGTCGCAGGCGTAGCTGACGGCCCCTTCGCCGTCGCGCAGGACCAGCCGACGGAAGCCGACCGGCCAGTAGACCAGCGACTCGTCCGGACCGAACAGCGAGAGGAGAAGCTCGCCCTGGGACTCAGGGGCGCCGTTGGCCTCTATGCCGCGCACGCGAAGTTCGATCTGGCCGGGCGGGGCGCCGCCCGCGCCGTATTTGACCAGGATTGCCTCCCGGCCGTCGGGGTCGGGACGGGTCGCGCTGGCGGCCAGGCCTTCGCCCTGCGCCGTCACTTCCCAGGGCTGATCCTCGGCCTCGCCATCCGGCAGGGGCGCACGGGCTTCATCGAGCGAGAAAGGCGCGATCATTTGGGCGAGCCGGCGGCTCAGGTCCTCGACCTCCTCGGGTGCCAGCACCTCTGGGGCCGGGACCTCCGGTTCTGGGGCCTCCGGGTCCGGGGCCGGAGCCTCAGGGGCCAGGGCCTCAGGGGCCGGGACCTCCGGGTCCGGGCTCACCGTCGCTGGAGCAACCTGTTCTGAGGCCTCCGGCTCCAGGGCCTCCGGCTCCGGGGCCTTCGTCTCCGGAGCCTCTTGTTCCGG
>JASJAL010000110.1 GCA_030067055.1 Kiloniellales bacterium
CCGGGCGCGGTGGAAACTGGTGGAGGCGCCGGGTACTGCCCCCGGGTCCGAAACGCCTATTACACATGCCGTTTATCGCCATAGCCGGACAAGCCGGCACCTCTAATATAGTGACTTTGCACCGCCGGGTGAAGGTCGGTGCGCTACTCCCTAGTTCGCTGATATAATGGTAAAAATAGGCCTAACCTTGTCGGGTGGCCGGGCCGACGGTGTTCATCCACAAGCTGTGGGTGGATTTGGGCTGGATGCCACGGGGCGGCCGGGCCATCCTTTCTCCCGACGAATCGGAGTCCCTAGGGAGGCAGCTGGATAGACAATGGCCGGACAGAGTTCAAAGCCTGATCGGGACGGTGAGGGGCAGGATGCCGGCGCGCCAGGGCAGAGCGCCGGGTCGCGCAGCGAGCTGCGTAAGTTGCTGACCAAGGACCAGGAAGCAGAGCTGCGGGAGCTGCGCGAGACCCGAAACGAGACCCGCCGGGTCACCGTTCCGGCGCTCGAAGAGGTGCTCTACGAGGCGATCCCGGTCCTCGATCACGGCTTCGTCCGCGTCGTCGACTACATGGGCGACGACGCCGCCATCGTGCAGGCGGCGCGGGTTTCCTACGGCCGCGGCACCAAGCAGGTGCGGCAGGACGCCGGGCTGATCAACTACCTGCTCCGGCATCGCCACACCACGCCATTCGAGATGTGCGAGATCAAGTACCACATCAAGCTGCCGATCTTCGTGGCGCGGCAGTGGATCCGCCATCGCACCGCCAACGTCAACGAGTACTCGGCGCGCTACTCGGTGCTGGACAAGGAGTTCTACGTGCCGTCGCCGGAGCACCTTGCCGCCCAGTCGAGCAGCAACCGCCAGGGCCGCGGAGAGGTGCTCGAGGGCGAGGAGGCGGCCCGCGTGCTCGACCTTCTGCGCGAGGACGCCGCACGCTGCTACGCCAGCTACGAGGAGATGCTGAACCAGCGCGAGGACGGCTCGATCATCGACGAAGACCGGCAGGGCCTGGCACGCGAGCTGGCGCGCATGAACCTGCCGCTCAACATCTATACCCAGTGGTATTGGAAGATCGATCTGCACAACCTGCTGCATTTCGTCGGGCTGCGCGCCGATGCCCACGCCCAGTTCGAGATCCGCGCCTATGCCGATGTCCTGCTGGACACCCTGCGGCGTTGGGTGCCGATCACTTCGGAGGCCTTCGAGAACCACGTGGTCGGCGGCGCCCGGTTGTCGGGCCAGGCACTGACGGTGGTCAAGCGCCTCCTCGCCGGCGAAAAGGTCGAGGTCGAGGACTCCGGCCTCTCCAAACGCGAATGGCGCGAGCTCATGGAGCTGCTCGACCGCGAAGGCTAGATCGCCCGCGGGCTCACCTTCGATCTACTTTGCAGCCTACCGCTGGCCTCGGGGCCGGCCTGGCCCTAGGATGGTGCCTTCGGAATCTCTAAAGGGAGGTCGCGCAATGGCAAAAGTCAGCGCCACGACAAAGCTCGCAGTCCCGGCCGCGATGGTCTGGGAGGTGATCGGCAACTTCCACGCCTTGCCGGATTGGCACCCGGCGGTCGAGAGCAGCGAGAAGGAAGAGAAGGACGGCGAGGTCCTGCGCCGCCTCAACCTGGCCGGCGGCGGCACCATCGTGGAAAAGTTGGAGCACGTCGACGACAAGGAACGCCTTTACACCTACTCGATCATTTCCGGTCCCCTGCCGGTCGCCAACTACGAAGCGACCCTCCGAGTGCGCGACGACGGAGCCGGCTGCAGCGTCGAGTGGTCGAGCGAGTTCGAGCCGTCGGGCGCGCCCGAAGGGGATGCCACGGCGGTGATTCGCCAGGTCTACGAAGCCGGTTTCGAGAATCTCAAGCGCACCTTCGGCGGCACCTGACCTCGGTCGGGGCCCCTCGGGGCGGTCCAGAGGCGCCATCTAGGAATCGCCATATTGGGCCTCCACCCTGGGCCAAATCCTCGGGGGGACAACCATGCGATCAGTGCGATTCCGTGGAAGGATGACGGCAGCGGGGCTCGCTCCGCTGCTGATCCTTTTGCTCGTCTCGCTGCCGCCTGCGGCAAGGGCGACGCCTCCTGGGCCCGCCCCCGATGCGGAGCGGGCCGACCGGATCGTGGTCCACAAGGCCGAGCGGCGCCTGGTCCTCTATCGTGGTGAGGCCGAGCTGACCGCCTACAAGATTGCGCTCGGTCGCAATCCGCAAGGCCACAAGCAGCGGGAAGGCGACGGCCGGACGCCGGAGGGCAGCTACCGGATCGACTGGCGCAATCCGCAGAGCCGCTATCATCTCTCCCTGCACGTCTCCTACCCGGAAGCGGCAGACCGGGCCCGGGCGGTCGAACGGGGAGAAAATCCCGGCGGCATGATCATGATCCACGGCCTGCCCAATGGCCTGGGCAACATGGGGGCGTCCGCCCTGCTTCGCGATTGGACCGAGGGCTGCATCGCAGTCACCAACGAGGCGATTCGGGACATCTGGCGACGGGTGGCCGACGGCACGCCGATCGAGATCCTGCCCTGAATTCGATCCAGTCGAATGTCTACTGCATGACGATTTTGGGCGCGCTGCGGCCGCCGCCTTCCAGGCGTGCCGAGAGCCCGGACCAAACCGTCTCGGCGATCTCGAGGTAGCGCTGGGCCTGGGGGCCGTCCGGGCGGCTGACGACCACCGGCCGGCCGTCGTCCGAGGTCTCCCGGATCTCGATATCGAGCGGGATCTCGCCCAGGAAGTCCATGCCCAGCTTTTCGGCCTCTCGGCGGGCGCCGCCGTGACCGAATATGTGGCTCTCGTGGCTGCAGTTCGGGCACACGAAGGTGCTCATGTTCTCGATGATGCCGAGGACCGGGATGTCGACCTTGCGAAACATGTTGAGGCCCTTCTTGGCGTCGATCAGGGCGATGTCCTGCGGGGTCGAGACGATGACCGCACCGGCCAGGGGCACCTGCTGGGCCATGGTCAGCTGGGCGTCCCCGGTGCCCGGCGGCATGTCGACCACCAGGACGTCGAGCTCGCCCCAGTCGACGTCGCGCAGCATCTGCTGCAGGGCGCTTTGGACCATGGGGCCGCGCCAGATCATCGGCGAATCCTCAGGTACCAGGAAGCCCATCGACATGCACTTGACGCCGAAGTTCTCCATGGGCGTCAGGGTCTTGCCGTCTGGAGACTGGGGCCGGCCGGAGATTCCCAGCATCCGTGGCTGGGAGGGACCGTAGATGTCGGCGTCCAGGACCCCGACCTTGAGCCCTTGAATCGCGAGCGCGAGCGCCAGGTTGGTCGCCGTGGTCGACTTACCGACGCCGCCCTTGCCGCTGGCCACGGCGACGATCGAGCGAACGCCCGGGACCAAGGCACGCTCCGGGCCGGGCCGCTGTCCCGAAGCGGGTCCCTGTCCCGGTCCCTGGGCGACTTGCCGCGGCACGTCCTCCGGAGGGGCGGCGCCACCTTTTTCGGCGGTCAGCACAGCGGTCACGGAGGACACGCCGGACAGGCCCATCACCTTTTGCTCGGCTTCTTTGCGCAGCGGCTCCAGCGCAGGCCCTCGGCGCGGGTCGACCTCGATGGCGAATCCGACGTTGCCGTCCCTGATCACCACGCCTTTGACCATGTTCGAGGTCACGATGTCGCGGCCGAGACCCGGCTCGATCACGGTTTTAAGCGCCTCCAGCACCTCCGCTTCGGTTACCCGGCTCATCCTTGAAAACTCCGCATTATTTCCGATATGCCGGACAAACACGGGATCGAGCGGCCCCGGCCGGATCGGCATCTGTGTTAAACTGACGTTGACGATCACCTAGCTCATATATGACAAAGCGCCGGCCCTTTGTAGGCATGGCCCTTCTGGATAGCGAGGATTCTTCACGATGCCCTGGAAATCTCAAGGCGGTAGCGGGGGCGGCAATGGTGGCGGCCCCTGGGGCGGCGGCTCATCCGGAGGCGGCGGAGGGCAAGGCCCGTGGGGCCGGGGGTCCGGCGGTGGCGGCGGGCCACGGCCGCCGGATATCGATGATCTGATCCGGCGCGGCCAGGATCGGATGAAGAATGTCCTGCCCTCCGGCATGGGCGGCGGCGCCGGCTTCGCCTTGATTGCCGGCATCGTGGTGGCGGTCTGGCTTGCCACCGGCTTCTATCAGGTCAGACCGGGCGAACAAGGCGTTGTCTTGCGCTTCGGTGAGTGGGTGAACCAAGATGCCCTGGACCCGCCGGGTCTGCACTGGCACCTGCCCTATCCGATTGAAACCGTCGAGACGCCCCAAGTCGATATCGTGCGACAAATCGACGTCGGATATCAGCGCCGCGGTGACGGTGTTGGAGGCAAGATCGATCGCTCGGAAGAGAGCCTGATGCTGACCGGCGATCAGAACATCATTGACATCGACTTCAGTGTGCAATGGCGGATCGACAACGCGGGGCAGTACCTGTTTAACATCCGCGATCCCGAGGCGACCATCAAGCTAGCCGCCGAGAGCGCGATGCGCGAGGTGATCGGCCGGACCGACATTCAGCCGGCTTTGAGCACCGAGAAGGAGAATATCGCGAGCAAGGCTAGCGAAAGCCTGCAACGTATCCTCGACGAGTATCAGTCCGGCGTCGCGATCACCGCAGTCAACCTGCAGGACGTACAGCCGCCCAAGCAGGTGGCCGACGCCTTCGAAGACGTGCAGCGGGCCCGCCAGGACCAAGACACCAAGATAAACCAGGCTGATGCCTATCGGAACCGCATCATCCCCGAGGCAAGAGGCGAGGCCACGCGCATGATCCAGGCCGCCACCGCCTACCGCGACCGCATCATCAAGGAGTCGGAAGGTGAAGCCGAGCGTTTCGTCAAGGTCTACAACGCCTACAAGGAAAACCCCGACGTGACCCGGCGGCGGATCTATCTGGAAACCGTACAAAAGGTGCTGCAGGACACTGACAAGGTGATCATGGATAGCGGAAGCTCGGCGGTGCCTTACCTGCCGCTCGATCAACTGCGCCGGGGCCGCCCGGGTGCGGCCGAGACCGCGCGCAATCCGGACGCTAAATAGTAAGCCCCAGGGAGAATAGTCAGATGCAAGGCAAGAAATCTCTGTTCCTGGGAATCGCGGTCCTGATCCTCGGCTTCCTCGCCTACCTGAGCGTCTTTACCGTCCATCAAACACAGCAAGCAGTGATCCTGCAGTTCGGCGAACTCAGGCGAGTTGTGGACGAGCCCGGGCTTGGGGTGAAATACCCCTGGCAGGACATCCGCTTCCAGGAGAAGCGAGTCCTTAACCTTGACCCGCGGGCGGAAACGATCGTCCTGGCGGATCAGCGGCGCGTGACGGTGGACGCCTTCATCCGCTACCGGATCGTCAATCCTGAGCAGTTCATTCGTGTCGCGATCACCGAGGCCAACCTGCAGCTCAAGCTCGAGCCGATCGTCAACAACAAGCTACGTGCCGTGCTCGGCCAGGTGCTGCTGACGACAATCCTGTCCGAGGACCGGACCCGCCTGATGCAGCAGATTCGCCAGCAAGTGAACGTCGAAGTGCGGCGGCCCGCCTCCAACTTCGGGATCGACGTGCTCGACGTGCGCATTATCCGTGCCGATCTCCTGCCCGAAGTCAGCCAGAACGTCTACGCTCGCATGGAAGCTGAGCGTAAGCGAGATGCCGCGGAGTTCCGTGCCCTCGGCCAGGAGCAGTTCCTGCGGATCACCGCCACGGCCGACCGCGAGGCGACCGTGATCCGAGCCGAAGCCCAACGCCAGGCGGAAATCCTGCGTGGTGAGGGCGATGCGGAACGGACGCGGATCCTCAACGCTGCCTATGGTCAGGATCCGGGCTTCTTCGAGTTCTTTCGCTCGATGCAAGCCTACGAGGCCTCCATCGGGCCGGAGAATTCGATGCTGGTGATCCCGCCGACTAATGAATTCTTCAACTATTTCAACAACCCCGCCGGTCAGCCCGGCGGCCAATAGCGCGCGGCACAGCGCGAGGTTTGGAGGAGGGACGCGGCGGACCGCGGTGATCGGCCATGACCGAGCTCTTGACGGCGCTGGCGCTGGTGCTGGTCATCGAGGGCTTGGCGTGGGCCCTGTTTCCGGATCAGATCCGGCGTGCAATCGGGCAGCTTTCGGAGCTGCCGCCGGAAGTCTTGCGAAGTGGCGGCTTGGCAGCGGCGGCTCTGGGCGCAATCTTCGTCTGGCTGCTGCGCGGTTAGATGTCTGGGGGTCCGGATCGGCCACAAATCTGCCCAGATCGTCCGGAACTATGTTATCGCTGGCTCGATGGGATTTCGCTCTGGCTCTTCGCTGCCGCGGGGTTGCGGGGTGCGGGTGAAGTCCGATCCGGTTCAACGTCTTGGGATCTCTCAACGGTCAGGCTTCGTGGCAGCGAGCCTCAGCGGAGAGGCGCTCATGGCTTGACACGGCGTTGTCACCAACCACATCCCATTTGCGATTTTTCGCGAGGGTTAACGAAATAGTTGCTATATCGGAGCGACTCCCTTAGGGCGAGGAGCCTGCCTGAGAGGCAAGAGCTGGAGAAGAAAGGTGATACAAGGCGCGATGAAGAGTACGATCGCTGGCCTGTCCGATAGCATGAGGATCGGGATTTTGAAGTTGCGGTATCAGGCTCTGGCCAACAGCGGCGCTGTCTTCCTGATAGCTCTCTTTGCCTGGGGCGGCCAAGCCTCGGCTCGCTCGGCCCCGGAAAGCTTCGCCGACCTGGCCGAAGGGCTGCTTCCGGCGGTGGTGAACGTCTCGACGACCCAGAGCGTTTCCCAAGGTGAAAGCAAGGAATTCGAGGAGTTCTTCAGGGACTTCTTCGAACGTCGCGGCCAGCGCGGCGGGGACGCGCCGCCGCAGCGCCGGGCGCCGTCATCGTTGGGCTCCGGCTTCATCATCGATCCCAGCGGCTTCATCGTGACCAACAATCATGTGATCGCCGAGGCCGACGAAGTGACGGTCCGACTGCACGACAATTCGACCTACAAGGCCGAGATTGTCGGCCGAGACGAGAAGACAGACCTGGCCCTCTTAAAGGTCGATGCCGACAAGCCGTTGCCGGCTGTAGATTGGGGCAATTCCGACGATTTGCGGATCGGCGACTGGGTCATGGCGATCGGCAATCCTTTCGGGCTTGGTGGCACCGTAACCGCCGGAATCGTCTCCGCCCGGCAGCGCGACATCAACGCTGGACCCTACGACGACTTCATCCAAAGCGACGCGGCCATCAACCGGGGGAACTCGGGCGGCCCCATGTTCGACATGGACGGCGACGTGGTCGGCGTGAACACCGCCATCTTCTCGCCCTCCGGCGGCTCGGTTGGCATCGGCTTCGCGATCCCCTCGGCCCTGGCCGCGAACGTGATTCGCCAGCTCAAGGACGGCGGCACCGTCCGTCGTGGCTGGCTCGGGGTTCGGATCCAGACTGTGACCGAGGAACTGGCCGAGGGCTTGCGTCTGGGCAAGGCTCAGGGCGCCCTGGTTGCCCACGTTACCGAGGGCGGCCCGGCCGAATCCGCCGGTATCAAGCAAGGCGACGTGATTCTCCGCTTCGACGGCCGCGAGGTCGGGGAGATGCGCAAGCTGCCGCGCATGGTGGCGGAGACCCCGATCGGCCGTGAAGTCAAGGTGATCGTCTGGCGCAAGGGTGGCGACGGCTTCAGCGAACAGTCGCTCAACGTCAAGCTAGGCGAACTGGACGACACCCAGGTCGCTGCGGTCACCCCGACGGAGCAGCCGCCACAGGACGAGAGCGGCCAGATTCAGTCGCTCGGCTTGGGTCTGGCGGCGATTACGCCGGAATTGCGTCAGCGCTTCCAGCTCGACGACAAGGCTGCCGGCGTTGTGATCACCGACGTGACCGACTCCGGTTCGGCCGCGGAGAAGGGCCTGCGTCCCGGCGACGTGATCGTTGAGGTCGACCAGGAAGAGGTCACTAGTCCCTCCGAGGTCGTCGACCGAGTCGAGAAGGCGCGCGACGAGGGGTACCGCGTGGTCACGCTGCTGGTCCTGCGCCAGGGCGACTTCCAGTGGGTGGCGGTGCCGATCAGCAATAGCTGACCCCCAATCGCAATCGAGGTTCCGACGCGCGGCCGCCTTGCTTCGGCCGCGCGTCAGCTTTTGAACTCGGCCTTGCGGTATCCCTGCAGGTAGAGCAGGGCGGTCAAATCACCGTGGTCGAGGCTGACGTCGGCGGCCTGGCGCAGTCTTGGCTTGGGCCGGTAGCCGACACCAAGCCCGGCGGCGCGAACCATGTCGAGATCGTTGGCGCCGTCTCCGACCGCGCAGGTCGCCGCCAGATCCCAACCTTGCTCCGCCGCCAGGGCTTTCAGCGCCAGGAGCTTGGCGGCGCGATCGAGGATCGGCGATGCTACCTCGCCGGTCAGCTTGCCGTCTTCGGTCACCAGCCGGTTGGCTTGCTGTCGGTCGAAGCCGCAAGCTGCGCCGACCGGCTCGGTGAAGCAGGTGAAACCGCCCGAAACCAATGCCGTCACGGCGCCCTCGGCCCTGAGGGTCTGCACCAGGGTCCGGGCGCCGGGGTTCAGGGTCACGCCTCCGGCCATCTCCTCGAGCAGGCTGACGGGCTGGCCGGCCAGCAGGCCGACCCTGGCCCGCAGCGCCTCGGCGAAGTCCAGCTCCCCGTTCATGGCCCGGGCGGTGATCGGGGCCACTCGGTCCGCGATCCCGAGGCGTGCGGCCAGTTCGTCCAGCATCTCCTCGGCGATGATGGTCGATTCCATGTCCGCGACCAGCAGCCGCTTGCGGCGCCCGTCTCGCGCCAAGACGCCGAGGTCGACCGG
>JASJAL010000008.1 GCA_030067055.1 Kiloniellales bacterium
CGCTGGAACCAGATGGTCCTCAAGGCCCTGTTCATCGGCAGCACCCTGCACCCGATCCAGGGCCTGGACGAACGCGCCAACCCGGCCCTGGCGGCGATCCTGATCGACTACGCCCACGAGCGCTGGGCGGCGGGCCGGGCGGTCTCTCCGGAGCTCTGGCGCTGCGTCGGGCCCTTCGCCGTGGCCTCGCTGCTGCCGGACCTGGAGCGAGCGCTGGGCGGCGAGGACGAGACCGAACGCCGGGCGGCCGCCCTGGCGCTGGCCTCGAGCCCGGCGGCCGAGGCCCGAGCGCTGCTGGCCGGCGCCGACGAGATCGCGGCCGAGATCGAAAGCGGCGCGCTGACCTGGGAGCGCCTGGCGGCACAGGCATGACGGACAAAGCTGGAGGACGTGCGACCATGATGTTCATCGATCCGCACACCCATATGATCTCGCGGACCACGGACGACTACGAAGCCATGGCGGCGTCCGGCGTCGTCGCCGTGATCGAGCCGGCCTTCTGGATCGGCCAGCCGCGGACCAACGTCGGCAGCTACATCGACTACCTGTCGCACATCGTCGGCTTCGAGCGCTTCCGCGCCGGGCAGTTCGGCATCCGCCACTACTGCACCATCGGCCTGAACTCCAAGGAGGCCAACAACGAGGCCCTGGCCGAAGAGGTCATGGAGATCCTGCCGCGCTTCGCCCTGAAGGAAGGCGTCGTGGCGATCGGCGAGATCGGATACGACGAGCAGAGCGAGCTGGAGGACAAGTACTTCCGTCTGCAGCTGGAGCTGGCCAAGGAGCTCGATCTGCCGGTCATGATCCACACCCCGCACCGGGACAAGAAGCGCGGCACCTCGCGCTCCATGGACGTCTGCGAGGAGCACGGCCTGCCGCCCTCCAAGGTGGTCATCGACCACAACAACGAGGAGACCGTGCAGGAGACCCTGGACCGCGGCTTCTGGGCGGCCTTCTCGATCTATCCCAGCACCAAGATGGGCAACGCCCGCATGGTCGAGATCCTGCGCCAGTACGGCGCCGAGCGGGTGATCGTCGACTCCGCCTGCGACTGGGGCATCTCGGAGCCCCTGGGCGTGGCCAAGACAGCCAAGCTGGCGCTTGAGCGCGGCATCCCGGAGGAGCAGGTGCGCCTGGCCTGTTACCAGAACGCGCTGGACGCCTACGGACAGAGCGGCCAGATCAAGGAGGACGACTGGCTCAACCCGCCGGCGATCGACCAGCGCACGCTCTACGAGGGCAACTCGATCCTGCGCGGCGGCCGCGAACCCAAGATCGAGGACGCCAAGCTCAAGCGCACGATGGACGAGCTGATCATCGAGTGACGGGAGTCGAACGACCGGCCGGCGAAACGCAGGCCGGGACGGCGAGAAGGCCGATGGACGTGCGGCGGGTTCGCCGATAAGATATATCAGAACAAAAACCGAAGAACGCTGGCTTGGGAAAGCGGAACCTAGGCGTACTCAAGGGGAGGATCTCAAGAATGAGCCTTACAAGGACTCTCACCGCGGCGTCTGCCGTCGCCGCGCTGTTTACCGTGAGCGTAACGGCACAGGCCGAAGTGCCGATCAAGCTCGAACCCCACATCACCGGCCTCAACGCGCCGCTGGCGATGGTTCAGCCGGAAGGCGACGACCGGACCTTCGTCATCGAGCAGTTCGGCCGCGTGCGGATCGTCAGGGACGGCCAGCTCGAGCCCGATCCCTTCCTCGACATCCGGAACCTGATCCCGCAGCTTTGGAAGGACTTCGACGAGCGCGGTCTGCTGGGCCTGGCTTTCCATCCGAAGTTCCAGGAAAACGGTCGTTTCTACGTCGCCTACACCGCGCATCTCGACTTCCAGGGCGACCTGGGCAAGCAGTTCTGGTGGGACCACACCAACGTGGTCGCCGAATACCGTGTGTCGGCCGACGATCCTGACGCCGCCGATCCCCGGTCCGGCAAGATCATCACCTCGATCGACTGGCCGCAGTTCAACCACAACGGCCACTGGATCGGCTTCGGCAAGGACGGGATGCTCTATATCTCGACCGGCGACGGCGGCTATGCCAACGACTGGGGCATCGGCCACAACGTCACCGAGGGCAACGGCCAGGATCTCACCACCATGATGGGCAAGATCCTGAGAGTCGATGTCGATGGCGGCGATCCCTACGGCATTCCCGACGACAATCCCTTCGTCGGCAACAACGACGCCCTGCCGGAGATCTGGGCCTACGGCCTGCGTAATCCCTGGCGCTGCTCCTTCGACACCGGCAGCGACCGGCTGATCTGCGCCGACGTGCAGCAGAACAGCTACGAAGAGGTCAGCGTTATCGAGAAGGGCGGCAACATGGGTTGGCGCAAGATGGAAGCGACCCACTGCTTCGACTACCAGAACCCGGACAACCATCCGAAGTCCTGCGACACCGAGGGCCTGGTCCTGCCGATCCTGGAGTACCAGAACTGCACCGCCAAGCCGGACGGCTGCAAGGGCATCTCGGTGACCGGCGGCTACGTCTACCAGGGCGGCCAGGATGCCTGGAAGGGCAAGTACATCTTCGGCGACTGGAGCAAGTCCTTCGCCGAGATGGACGGCCAGATCTTCGTCGGCTCCCGCGCCGACGACGGCAGCTGGAGCATGGACACCGCCAAGGTGACCAACATGGACGGCAACACGCCCTACATCCTGGCCTTCGGGCAGGACCGGGACGGCGAGGTCTACGCGCTGACCTCGATCACCACCGGCCCGGTGGGCGGCCTGGACACGATCTACAAGATCGTTCCGGCGAACTGATCCGCGCCAGCGGATGACGTAATTGGGTCGAGGCGATCCCGGCTTAAGATGCCGGGGTCGCCTTGTCCTTGTGACACACCGCGGTGACGAGAGAGACAGAATCCGGCACCGCCCAAGATACGAGGGATGTCGCCCGAACCATGACGCTGCGTGCATTGAGCACCTCGCTGGCCATCACGTCGATGCTGGCCCTCTGCGGTGCGGCGGCGGTCGCGGACAGCGGCAAGGAGCCGTCGCCGCCCTTCAGCGAGGACTTCCTCAAGACCCAGTCCAACATCCAACTCGGCGAGGAGATCTGGAAGGAGCAGTGCCGCCACTGCCACGGCCGCTCCGCCTATCCGGGCAAGGCGCCGAAGCTCAAGCCCCGGCGCTACAAGCCCGACTTCGTCTACGACCGGGTCACCAACGGGTTCCGCAAGATGCCGGCCTGGAAAGAGGTCTACGACCAGCAGGAACGGATGAGCATCGTCGCCTACATCCTCAGCAAGGACTTCTCGCCCTGAGGGTGAGGGGCGCCACCTAGGCGCGATCACCGAGCAACCCTGCCACCGTCACGCCCGGGCTTGATCCGGGCATCGATTTCACCGCGGCACCATGGATTGCCGGATCAAGTCCGGCAATGACGGAGGCGTACGAAGCGGCGGCGGAGCAAAGCCCCTAGAGCCGGTAGAAAGCTTCTGCGTTGCCGCCGAAGATGGCGGCCTTCTCGGTATCGGACAAATTCGCAGTCAGGGACTCCGCGGCGGCGCGCCAGGCGTCGTAGGGGGCGGCGAGGGTGCAGACCGGCCAGTCGGAGCCCCAGATCAGGCGGTCGGGGCCGAAGACCTCGAGCAAATGATCGACATAGGGGCGGAGGTCGGCTTCGGTCCAGTCCGGTGCGGCCTCGGTGACCAGGCCGGAGAACTTGCAGAGCGCCGAGGTCTCCTGCGCCAGGGTCTTCATGTCGGCGGCCCAGGGCGCAAAGGCACGGTCGCGGATCTGGGGCTTCGATCCGTGGCAGATCACCGTGCGCAACTCGGGATAGCGGCCGAGCAGGACCAGAAGGTTCTTCAGGTGGCGCGGGAAGGTCAGGGCATCGAAGCAGAGCTCGATGTCGATCAGCGCCCGAAAGGCCGCATCGAGGTCGGGCCGCAGCATCCAGTCGTCGTCCGGGATGTCCTGGATCATCGGGCGCAGGCCCTTGAGCCAGGGGTTAGCGGCGAGACGCGCCATCTCGGCCGGCGCCGTCGGATCGGCGAACTCGACCCAGCCGACCACGCCCCGCACCCAGGGCGTATCGGCAGCGAGGCCCAGCAAGTACTCCGTCTCGGCGACGGTCGCCGCGGCCTGCACCAGGATCACGCCGTCGATACCGTGCTTGCGGCGCAAGGGGTCGAGGTCGTCGGGCCCGAAGTCGCGGTAGAGCGCCGTCAGGTCCGGAGTCAGCCAGCCGTAGTCGCCGCGCGCGACCTGCCAGAGGTGGACGTGAGAGTCGATGCCGGGAGCCATGGCCCTGCCCTCAGGCCGGATCGGACTCGGGGAGCGGCGAATCCGCCCGGACCAGGCCCTCGGCCTTGAGATCGCGCCACAGGGCCGCCGGCACCTGCGCGGAAAGGACCTCGAGGTTGCGGGTCACTTCTCCAGGCGCGGCGGCGCCGGGGATCACCGAAACGATCGCCGGGTGGTTCAGCAGGAAGTGCAGGGCAGCCTCGACCAGGCGCACGCCGTGGGCCTCGCAGACCGCCTGCAGGCGCGCCGCCCGCTCCATGATCTCCGGCGGCGCCGGCTGGTAGTTGTACTTCGCATCCTCGACCGGCCCGGTGGCGAGGATGCCGCTGTTGTAGGGCCCGCCGAGAATGATGCCGATGCCGCGCTCGACGCAGAGCGGCAGGAAGGACTCCTGCGCCTCCTGCTCCAGCAGGGTGTAGCGGCCGGCCAGGAGGAAGCAGTCGAAGTCGGCGCTCTTGGCCAGGCGCTCGCAGATGTCCCACTCGTTGATGCCGACGCCGATCGCCTTGACGTCGCCGGCCGCGCGCAGCTCTTCCAGCGCCTTGTAGCCGCCCTCCATGAGCTCACGGATCTTGGCGTCGGAGGCCTCGCGGCTGCCGTGGGTCCAGATGTCGACGTCGTGGACCAGGAGGATGTCGACCCGGTCCGTGCCCATCCGCTTCAAGCTGTCTTCGTAGGAGCGCAGCACGCCGTCGTAGCCGTAGTCGTAGTCGAAGCGACGCGAGGGGATGTCGTGGAAGATGGTCTCGGGCATCTCCTCCGGCGGGCAGTCGGTCAGGATCCGGCCGATCTTGGTCGAAAGTAGGAACTCGTCCCGCGGCCAGCGCGCAAGGGCGCGGCCGACGCGCTCCTCCGAGAGGCCGAGGCCGTAGAGCGGTGCCGTGTCGAAGTAGCGGATGCCGGCGTCGTAGGCCGCATCCAGGGTAGCCTGGGCGACCTCTTCCTGGATCGGCCGGTAGAGATTGCCGAGCGGGGCGCAGCCGAAGCCAAGGGTGGTGATCTCCAAGGGCCCGTGCTGCCGGGTCTGCAGGGTGCGCGTCTTCATGGTGTTGCTGTCTCCTCTGTCGCGGCGCGCAGGCGGTCGCCGCTGTCTCCGTCGAAGATGCAGAGCCGGGCAGGGTCCAGCTCGATCCCGACCGGAGTGTCGATGGGCAGGTCGAAGTCGTCCGGCATGCGGGCGACGATCTGGGTCTCGTCCAGCTGGCAGGTGACGATGCTCTCGCTGCCGGTCATCTCGACCGAGTAGAGCCGGCCCACAAGGGCGCCGGCCTCGGGCGCGACCACGCGACAGTCCTCGGGCCGGAAGCCAAGCACCGCGGGACCTGGCGCGGAAAGGCCCGGGCAGGCGACCTGCCCGGCGCCATTGGCGAAGGCGCCGGCTTCCAGGCGGCCGGAAACGAGATTCATGGGCGGCGCCCCGATGAAGCCGGCGACGAAGAGGTTCGCCGGATTGCGGTAGATCTCCCGCGGCCGGCCGATCTGCTGGACCACGCCCTGGTTCATCACCGCGACCCGGTGGGCCAGGGTCATGGCCTCGATCTGGTCGTGGGTGACGTAAATCGTGGTCACGCCGAGCTCCTGCTGCAGGTGTTTGAGCTCGGCGCGCATGTGGCCGCGCAGCTTGGCGTCGAGGTTGGACAGCGGTTCGTCCATCAGGAAGAGGCTCGGCCGCCGCACCATGGCCCGGGCCAGGGCGACCCGCTGGCGCTGACCGCCGGAAAGCTGACGCGGGTAGCGCGCGAGGTAGTCCCCGAGGTGCACCTTGCCGGCCGCCTCGCGCACCGCCGCGTCGCGCTCGGCCGGCGGCAACTTCCGCAGCTTCAAGGGATAGCCGATGTTCTCGGCCACCGTCATGTGCGGGTAGAGCGCGTAGGACTGGAAGACCATGGCGATGTCGCGGTACTTGGGCAGGACGTCTGTGACGTCGCGATCGCCGATCAGGATCCGGCCTTCGGTCACCGGCTCAAGGCCGGCGATCATGCGCAGCGCCGTGGTCTTGCCGCAGCCCGAGGGGCCGAGCAGGACCAGGAACTCGCCCTCGGCGATCTCCAGGTCGAGCCCCTTGACCACCTCGACGATGCCGAAGGACTTGCGCAGATCCTTGAGGGCGACGCGCATCAGCCCTTCACCGCGCCGATCAAGAGGCCGCGCGCGATGTAGCGCTGCAGCAAGACAGTCATCGCGACCACCGGCGCGATCATGATGATGATCAGCACCGACATGTACCACCACTGCGGCCCGCGGGTGGCGTTCTGGGCCGCGACCAGCAGCGGCATGGTCTGGGCGTCGGCGGTCGAGAGGAAGAGCGCCAGCAAATACTCGTTCCAGGCCAGGATCAGGACCAGCAGGAAGGTCGCCGCCAGGCCCGGCTTGGCCAGCGGCAGGACGATGGTGAAGAGGATGCGCAGCTTGGAGGCGCCGTCGATCTGGGCGCTCTCCTCCAGGTCGATGGGGATGCCGGCGAAGAAGTCGCGCAGGATCCAGACCGCGATCGGCAAGTTGACCGCCATGTAGGTCAGGATCAGCGCGAGATGGGTGTCGAGCAGGCGCAGCTGCTGGAACATGATGTAGATCGGCAGCACCGCGACCACCGGCGGCAGGATGCGGTTGGAGATGATCCAGAACTGGATGTCCTCGTTGCCCAGGGCGCGCTTGAGGCGGCGGCCCAGGGTCGCGACCAGGATGAGGAACAGCGCGATGCCGACCGCCAGGCTGATCTGCCAGGCGACGCCGTAGGCCGCGGTCGCGACGACCACGGCGGCCAAGATCGCCAGGAAACCGACAATGAGGCCGATCTTCACCCGGTACTGGATGCGCACCAGGGCGTAGGCGGCGAAGGCGCCGAAGAGCACGGCGAGCAGGGTGCTGACGAAGGCGATCACCACCGAGTTGAGGTAGGGCCGCAGGGTGTCGTTGCCGAGCTCGACGAAGACGTAGTGCCAGGCGTGGCCCGAGGGCGCGAAGTCGATGAAGGGCAGGTAGTCCGGCCCGTCGTTGACCTGCACCGGAAGCTTGAAGGAGGTGATCAAGAGCCAGTAGAGCGGGAAGAGCACGACGAAGGTCCAGCCGAGCAGGACCGCGTAGGTCAGCAGCTTGGTGCCCGGGGCCAGGGACTGCAGGTCCTTCGGCTCGAAGAGCCGGCGCCAGAGGGAAGCTTGCGCCGGCGCGCTCATGCCTCGTGCCTCCGGGCCGGGCGGACCACGAAATTGAAGAAGGAGACGCAGGAGACCACGGCGACGAAGAGCAGCATGTAGCCGACCGCCGCCGAACCGCCGAGGTCCTGGGTGCGCCAGGCGATGAAGGCGTGCAGGGTCATGGATTCGGTGGCGATGCCCGGCCCGCCGTTGGTCAGCACGTTGGGCAGGTCGATGATCTTGAAGGCCTCGATCAGGCGGATCAGCACCACCGTCGCCGCGACCGGCGCGATCGAGGGCCAGGTGATGTCGCGGAAGACCTGCCAGGAATTGGCGCCGTCTATCCGCGCTGCCTCGATCTGGTCGCGCGGCTGGTTCTCGATCGCGGCCAGCAGAATCAGAAACAGGAAAGGCGTCCACTGCCAGGTGTCGCCGATAAGGACCACCAGGCGCGCCGACCAGGGATCCGCCGACCAGGCGAACTCGGCCAGGCCGAAGAGCTGCCAGATCGGCGCGAAGGGGCCCTTGCCCATGTCGGCGAGCATGCGAAAGGCGTAGGCGATCCCGACCGGGGTCACCATCAGGGGCACGAAGAAGACGACCCGGAAGAAGTTGCGGCCGCGGATCTGCTGGGCGCAGAGCAGTGCGAGCCCGAGGCCGAGCAGGAACTGCACGGCGACTCCGGCCAGCACGTAGAACAGGGTGACCACCAGCGAGCCCGGGAAGCCCGGCGCGTTGAGGGTGATCAGCAGGAGCAGCAGCAGGGCGAATGCCAGAGTCCCCGCGATCAGCCGGCCGACGACCCCGACCAGGCCGACCCGGCCGCGCCGCAGATAACGGAGGAAGCCGTAGACGATCCCCGCCGCCGCCCCCGCCAACAGCAGCCATTCGAACCAAGAGATCGCGCCGAAGGTGCCCAGGAAGTGAAACTGCTGGGACCCGAAGAGCAGCTTCTTGAAGTTGCGGAAGCCGACGAAGCGCAGCTGGTAGCCGCCGGGCGCCAGGTTGAACTTGGACAGCGCCAGGTAGGCCGAGATCAGCATGGGAAAGATCGACAGGCCCAGCAGGATCAGGACCGTCGGTAGAATCAGAAGCTGGGCGACCTGCCGGTCCAGCCACTCGGACAGCCGCGAAGACGGAGCCTCACCCGCCGTGAGGGTCATCCCCGGGGCGGTCACGGCGGGTCTCCCAAACGCAGAGCGGTGCGGCAGGCCCCGGCGCGCGGCCAAGGCCTGCCTGCCGTCACGGTCATGCGCCTATTGTCCGAGCGTCGCCTTGTAGAACTTCAGCTGGTCCTCGACGCCGTTGTCCTCGTTGAGCTCGTTCCAGCCCTCCTCGATCGCGGCCATGGCCTGCTGCTTGTCGATCTCGCCTGCCAGCAACCGGGCCAGGGCCGTGTCGAGGACCACCTGCTGATAGGCCTGGTTCTTCGGGATCCGCAGGTCGAGCACCATGTTGGGGCTGTTCAGGCTGGCCTGGATCGCGCCGAGGTAGTCGTCTGCCGCGGCCTTGCTCATCCCAGCCTTGACCCAGTTCTCGGTCTGCTCGAACTGGGACAAGCGGTAGGGATTGAAGCCGGTGATGCCGATGGTGACGTCGACGTTGGACTGGGCCGGCTGGCTCATGAAGGAGAAGAAGTCGTAGGCCGCCGCCTTGACCTTGGCGTCGGCCGATTTGTTGATACCGCCGGACCAGCCGCCGAAGGCCGCGAAGGGCGCCCGGTTGACGCCGTCGATGGCGTGCGGGCAGCTGCTGCCGTCGCAGGCCACCAGCTTGCCGGATTCGCGGTCCAGGACCTGCTTGGAGCCGGGCAGCATGACCGCGCCGACCTTGTCGATGACCTTGGATGTCGTCGGGTCGATCGCCAGGGTGCCGATATCGCCCCAGTCCAGGGTCAGGGCGCAGCGGCCGGTGGTGAAGAGGCTGCGGGTGTCGCCGACGTCGAGGTTGATCTCGTCCGGTGGGGCGTACTTGGTGGTCTCCAGGTAGACGTCCAGCGCCGCCGAAAAGCCCTCGTTGTTGACCAGCGGTTTCATGTCGCGGGTGTCGAAGAAGGCGCCCTGGCTGGTGCCCTGAGACTGCAGGAAGCCGGCCGCGATGGAGGTGATCATCCAGTAGGACTGGGCGTTGCGCTTCTTGGCGATGCAGGAGCCGAAGTCGGCCTGGCCGTCGCCGTTCATGTCCTTGCCGTGCAGGGCCTTGGCCGCGGCGACGTAGTCGTCCCAGGTCGCCGGCGCGGAAAGACCGGCCTCCTTGAAGAGGTCGCTGCGGTAGTAGACCATCTGGAAGTCGCCATCGAGTGTGATCAGATAGGTCCGGCCGTTGTACTGCTGCGAGAACTCGCGGAAGAAGGGCGCGATGTCGTCGACCGCGAGCGCCGAGTCGGCCGCGACCTTGTCGGTCAAGTCCTCCAGGTAGCCGGGCCCGACGTAGTCGACCATCCACTGCGGGGCGAAGACCGCGGCGTCGACCGAGTTGGTGCCGGTCGCCCAGTCGGTCAGCAGCTTGGTGTAGAGATCCGAGAAGGGCACCGTGATCACGTTGACCTTGGCGCCGGTCGCCTTCTCGAAATCGGGCGCGCGGCGCTGCAGGGGCTCCGCGATCTGCGGACCAGTGAAGGTCATGACGTTGACCGTCACGCCGTCGTAGTCGCCGGCGGCCGCAGGGGCGACGGCGCCGAGCGAGATCATGCCGAGCGCCAGGCCCCCGGCCAGCAATGCCTTGCGAATCATCTGTCTTGCCTCCCTCTGGTTCTTCTTGTGGTTCTTGTCTTCTGGTCCTCGTCGGGTCCGCGGCGGCGCAAGGCGGGCTCGGACCCCCTCCCCGGGGTCGGCGCAGCATGGCAGCCCGGCGTGTTTCAAAGCCTTCGGTGTGGCGAAAAGCCGCAGCGTCAAGCCATGTTAGAGCGCCGGTTTCGGGGGTCAAGCCGCCTCGGAGACCCCATGGGTTGCAAGGACCGAGCCACGGCTCGCTATGCGAGGGGCCTTGACGCAAATCAAGTCGCCGGGCCTGGGAAGCCTTTAGACTCCAAGCTCCAAGTCATTGGGGCTGCCGCCATGGGACTGGCATCATCGAAGGATCGGCCGGAACGGGCCGAGAAGCCGGCCGCCTGCGAGGCCGGTCTGCTGCCATTCCGCGCCCGTCTCGGCGAGTCCGCGGCGGCGCGCTTTGCAACCCTGTTTCGGCGTCGGGAGGTTCCGGCCGGATGCGCCTTGGCCCGGGAGGGCGACGACCTGCCCGAGCTGATGATCCTGGACCGCGGCTTGGTGGCGCTCTATCGCACAAAGCCGGGTCAGGGCGAGCAAATGGTCGGCTGGTGCTTCCCGGGCGACTTGCTGGCCGCAGCAACGGCACAGGAGTGCGCGCCGGTCACCGCCCGGGCCCTGGTGCCCTCGACGTTCTGGGCGGCGCCCTGGGAGTCGCTGGACCGCTTCGCCCGGAAGCAGCCGGAGGTCCATCGCTGCCTGCTCGACCTCGCCGAGCGCAGCATGGCGCGGATGCGGGCGCACCTGCTGGTGGTCCTGGCCAAGTCCAAGCTGGAGCGCCTGGCCGCCTTTCTGCTTGAGATCCGGGACCGAGAGGCCGCTCCGGGGGGGAAGGCGGAGCGCGTCGAACTCGCCATGGACCGCGAGGTGATCGCCCAGTACCTCGGCCTGACGGTGGAATCGGTTAGCCGCGCCTTCACGGCCCTGAAGGACCGCGGCCTGATCGAGATGACAGATCCCCGGCACATCCTGCTGTCGGACCTGGCCGGCCTGACCGCCCTGGCCAAGGGCGAGGGCGAGGCGGTCTCCTAGATCAAACGATCTGCGTCCAATCGAAAGCCGGTGGCTCGCGTCAGGCCGGGGCCGCCGTGTCGGTCTGGCCGAAAAGGACCTTCTTGGCTTCCTCGTCGACGGTCTCGCGGGTCCGGTAGAGCTCGCCCTTTTCGTAGGCCCGAACCGTCGCCGGACGGGCGCGCACCGCCTCGAACCAGCGCTTGAGCTGCGGGAAATCGTCGAGGTTCTGGCCCTGGCGTTCGTAGGGCACGATCCAGGGATAGCAGGCCATGTCGGCGATGGAATAGGCGCCAGCGACAAAGTCGCGGTCGGCCAGGCGGCGGTTGAGCACGTTGTAGAGCCGGGTCGTCTCGTTGACATAGCGCTCGATGGCGTAGGGCAGGGGTTCCGGCGCATAGACCTTGAAGTGATGGTTCTGGCCGAGCATCGGCCCCAGGCCGCCCATCTGCCAGAACAGCCACTGCATGACTTCGGTCCGGCCGCGCAGGTCCGACGGCAGAAACTGGCCGGTCTTCTCGGCCAGGTACTGCAGGATCGCACCGGATTCGAAGACCGAGATCGGCGCGCCGCCGTCGGCCGGCTCGTGGTCGACGATCGCCGGCATGCGATTGTTGGGCGCGATCTTCAGGAAATCCGGCTCGAACTGCGCGCCACGACCGATGTCGATCGGCTTGATCTCGTAGTCGAGCCCGGCTTCCTCGAGAAACATCGTGATCTTGTGGCCGTTCGGCGTGGGCCAGTAGTACAGGTCGATCATGGAGTCTGCCTTCCGCTGTCTGGTGGTCCTCGCCGCGGCCCCGTCGCCCGGGCACGACGGGCCCGACCCCGGCCAGAGGGAGTGTATCGCGGATATGGGGCGCCGTGCGAGCCGGCTCAATCTGCAAGGCTGCATCCCGTCGACGCCGCCTTGCTGCAACACCGACCTATCGAGCCGCCATATGCGAACAGGCCTGTCCGCTGCGGTGGCTCGGCGCCTGTTGCCGGGCAGCGGCACGGATGCCAGAATTGGCTTGCCGTGCGCGGGAAGAGACCGGCAATTCTCCGCCCGTCGGAGGGGCGGCGACGTTTTCACGAGCTCCGCGCAGATCGGCGAGACCCCTTGTCGGGTTGGATCGTCCCAAGGGTGGGCACTGCCGGTCGTAGGGAGAGGCCCCTGGCCAGCTCCGGTTTCCAGCGGCGAAGGAGCTTTCCATGCGTTGCCTTGTTCTCGCTGCCGCGCTGAGTTTGGCGGCCGTCGGTGCCGGATACGGCGCCCAGGGTGGCGCCCGGGTCACGGTCACGACGTCGACTCCCGGCGTGGTCTTGTCCGATGTCGAGGCCGTCGCCGCCGATCGGGGCGGCATCGTGCTCACGATTACATCGTCGGCACCCGGCACGCCCTTCTCTGCGGTCTGCACCTTCCTCCACGACGGGACGCAAACGACCGAGGATCACAGCGGCAGGGCGCCCGCCACCCTGCGCTTCGACGCCGAAGGGTTGCGCTGCGAGCTGTCGTCCGAAGGCCCGCTCAAGGTCGTTGCCGAAGATGCGCGGGGCAACCGGTCCATGAGTTCGACGTCGGGTGGCCGGATTTTGCTTTCGCTTTCGTTCTAGTGCCGGCCCCGGACCTTCGCCGAAGGGTCAGACCGGGAAGCCCTTGGCCTTGGCGGCCAGGCCGTCGTAGGCCTCAAGAAGCCGACCGCGCCAGGCATAGACCGGGTCGTCCGCGGCGACCAGGACGACCGGACAGACCGCGCGGGCCCACTGGAAGGCGCCGAAGACGATGAAATCCGCGAAGCTAGGCGCCGCACCGCCGAGATAGGGCTGTAGCGCCACCGTATCGCGCAGCGGCGCCAGGGCCTTGCCCAGGTTGGCGAGCTTTTCCTCGCGGTCCCCCGCGAAGGATTCCAGGGTCGTGCCGAAGCGCGCCTCGCGACTCTGGCGGAAGTAGGGCTTGTCCTTCTCGTGCAGGGCCTCGAAGAGCTCCGGCATGATGATCGGGATCACCGCCGGATGCAGGCTCCGCTGCGTCCAGTGCCGGATCATCTGGGCATGGGCGCGCGCCTGCGGGCCCTCGAAGAGCGGGGGTCGGTCAGAATAGGCCTGGTCCAGGTAGTCGGCGATGTCCCAGGAGTCGTGCACCACCCGGTCGCCGTCGCGCAGCACCGGCACCTGGCCCTGCCCGCTCTCCGCGATGGCGTCCTTCTCGGTGAAGCGCCAGGGCAGGGCCTCGACCTCCAGGCCCTTGTGCGCCAAGGCCATCCTGATGCGCCAGCAGTGCGGGCTGAAGCGGCAGTCGTCGTCCTGCCCGGCCAGGTCGTAGAGCTGAATCGTCACGGCAACACCTCACGGCCCCAATTGGGACCGCGGCAGGCGGCTCCTTCCTCGAGGGCTCGCCTTATGTAGCCGATGCCGGGATGGCGGAGAAGAAAAACTCGCGCGGCGACCGACGCTCCCCCTGACTGCCGGTCACCGCGCGAGGCGGGAAAACCCTTCCTATGCTCAGACCTTGGAAAGCCAGTCGACGGCCACGAAGATCACTTCCAGGACCAGGGCAACGCCGAGGCCGATGTGGATGCCCGCAGCACCCTGCTCGTCGCGAAGAAACGCCTGTGCTGAATTCTTCATTCTTCCTTACCCCTGTCGCGATGCGCTTTAACGAAAGGGTAATCTAAGTATAGAAGATCTAAAGGTCAAGAAAAAATGAAAGTAAATATCAACAAAAATCCGGCAGATATTAAGCTAGTATTTGAGAGACCTTGGAATTCCGCGACTTTCAGGCGGCCTGCCCGCCCCCGGGCCGCGGGAAGTATTCGGCCAGAAACTCGCCGAAGCTCCGGCAGACGTCCATGGAGGTGAAGACCCCGGCCAGGCGGCCCTTGCGGGTCACGATGGCCGAGCCGATGTGCCGCTCGGCCATGGTCAGCAGTACGTCCTCGATCGGCTCCTCCAGATCCACGATGTAGGCGTCGGCGACGTAAACGTCGCGCACCGTCAGCTGCGCCGCGTCGCCGCCCCGGCCAAGGGCGGCCATGATGTCACGCTCCGAGATCACCCCGACCAGGCGGTGCACCTCGGTCACCGGCAGGTGGTGGAAGTCGTGCGAGCGCATGAGCTCCTGCGCCTCTTCCAGCAAGGCCTCCACCTCCACGGAGTGCGGAAAGGGGGTCATGGCGGACTTCAGGGTCGGCAGCTTCATCGCTCGTCTCCGTTCTCAATAGGCGCTGGCGCCGCTATCAACCGGGATCACCGCGCCGTTGACCAGGCTCGCCTCGTCCGAGGCCAGGAAGCAGGCGACCTGGGCGACCTCGAAGGGCCGGCCGGTGCGGATCGGCCGCGCCGGATCGGTGCCGTCGTCGTCGCCGGCCATGCCCATCGCCCGGGTCCGTTCGGTCAGGACCGCCCCGGGGGCGATCGCGTTGACCCGGATCCTGAGGGGTGCGCACTGCTTGGCCAGGGCCCGGGTCAGGGTCATCACGCCGCCCTTGGCCGAGGTGTAGGCATCGGCACCGCTGGTGCCCTTCATGGCTCGGATCGAGGTCGAGTTGATCACCGCGCCGCTCCCGGTCACCCCGTCGGAACCCGCGACGCTGGCGGCGATCCGGGGGATCGCGAAGCGGCAGCAGAGGAAGCTGCCGTAGAGGTCGACGCCGATCGTGCGCCAGAACTCGTCCAGCGGAATGTCCAGAAGGCTGCCGTCGACCGCGGTCGCACCGCCGGCGTTGTTGTAGAGGATCTCAAGCCCGCCGAGGCGCTCGACCGCCTCGGCCACGGCCGCCTCGACCGCCTCCGGCCGGGTGATGTCGACCTCGAGGAAGAGGGCCTCGCCGCCCGCCGCGCGGACCTCGGCCGCCACCCTCTCGCCGCCCTCGGCATTGACGTCGAAGACCGCCACCTTGGCGCCGGCCTCGGCGAAGATGCCTGCCGCCGCCGCGCCGATTCCCGCCGCCCCGCCGGTGATGATCGCGCGCCGTCCCGCAAGCTTGCCCACGCGTTCCCTTCCGTCTTCGTGTTTGCCGAAGGTTAGTCGTTGCGGCCCAGGATTTGTAGGCGGAATTGCCGACCAACCGGATGGGCCGATTGGAACGCGGCCATAGCGGGCTTCCGCCGCGCTTGGCAAGATTCTGTAAACCTTGACCAGGCTAGAGAATTTCTATCCACTGGCCCGGCCGATTCGAATATCCGCCGAGCGTGCCCTTCTTCCGGTCCAGCCGACCGGCTTTTTGCGCTCGCTTCCTTGTCAACCGCGTTTTCCCGGAGCGAATGCCGCCATGGCGGATCGTTTCACCCAGGTCGACTGGCCCGACGCGCACCTCGAGCGCAGACGTGCCATCCTCAAGCAGCATCCCGACGTCAAGGCGCTGATGGGCGCCAATCCCGCGACCGCGGGCTGCATTCTGCTGATTGTTGGACTGCAGATTGCGATCGCCGCCGGCCTCGGCGCCCTCGACGCGCACTGGCTCCTGGTGGTCCTGCTGGCCTATGTCGTCGGCGCCGTTCCCAACCATGCGCTCTACGCGCTGATCCACGAATGCACGCACAACCTGTTGTTCAAGCGGCACTGGCCCAACCAAGTCTTCGGCATCATCTGCGACTTCGCCCTGGTGGTGCCCGGTGCCATGGCCTTCCGCAAGTACCATCTGCTGCACCACAAGCACCTGGGGGTCGAGGCGCTCGACGCCGACCTGCCGACCCCGCGCGAGGCGCGGATGTTCGGCAAGGGTCGGCTCCGGAAGGCGCTCTGGATGCTGTTCTTCTCGCTGTCCCAGGCCATGCGGCCGATGAAGATCGTCGGCATCTCCCTCTGGGACCGCTGGGTCCTGGCCAACACCGTCGCGGTCATCGCCGTGGACGTCCTGGTGCTGGTCTTCCTCGGGCCCAAAGCTCTGATATACCTGCTGCTTTCGACCTTCTTCGGGCTCGGCCTGCACCCCCTGGGCGGCCGCTGGATCCAGGAGCACTTCGTCACCAAGGCCGGACAGGAGACCTACTCCTACTACGGCCCGCTCAACCGGGTCTCCTTCAACGTCGGCTACCACAACGAACACCACGACTTCGCCAACGTGCCCTGGAACAACCTGCCCAAGCTGAAGGCGGCGGCGCCGGAGTTCTACGACTCCCTGGCCTCCTACAAATCCTGGACCGGGGTCATCGCGCGCTTCATCCTGGACCCGGCGATGTCGACCTACAGCCGCATCTCCCGGGCCGGCTGAACGCTATCCCAAGACTCGATTGATTCCCGGGCGCCGTCGCGCCTAGCCTCCGTGAAAGGGTCATGGACCCAGTCAGGGAGGTGATGATGTCCGAGGATCGCGATCTGCTCGCCCAGAAGGTCATGGTGGAGGGGCTCTACTGGTGGGGCGTCCCGACCCTGTTCCGCTGCCCCTATGTCGAAGATCCCGCGGCCTGCGACATCGCGCTGGTCGGCGTGCCGCACAGCACCGGCAACGGCACCACCGAGCGCGACCAGCACCTGGGGCCGCGGGCGGTCCGCGACGTCTCGGCGCTGGGCCGGCGGGTCCACATGAAGTACCAGCTCGACCCCTGGGACGCTTGCCGGATCCACGACCTGGGCGACGTGCCCCTGCCCGAGGGCAACGACAACGAGAAGTCGGTCGAGCGCATGGTCGAGTTCTACCGGCGGATCGACGCCGCCGGCGCGCGGCCGGTCTCGGTCGGCGGCGACCACGCGATTACCGGCGGCATCCTGCAGGCCATCGCCGGCCCCGACGCCAAGCTGACCAAGGGCGAGAAGGCAGTCCTGCTGCACTTCGATGCCCACACCGACGCCTATCACAACCTGGACCACTTCCTGGGCGCGGTGAAGTCGGCGGCGCACTGGGCCAGCTACCTAGTGCGCGACGGCCACGTCGATGCCACCCGCAGCGTCCAGATCGGCATCCGCGGCAACGTCCGCACCCTCGATTGGCTCGAGCCGAGCCACGAGCTGGGCTACGAGGTGATCACGATCGAGCGCTATCACGAGCTCGGCCCGGCGCGCTGCAAGGAGATCATCGACGAGCGGATCGGCGACGCACCGCTTTACATCACCTTTGACCTCGATTGCCTGGACCCGACGGTCGCCCCCGGCGTCGCCAATCTGGAGGCCGGGATCGAGGGCTTCCGGATCGACCAGGTCATGGAGCTGCTGCAGTCGGTCCGCGGCAAGAACGTGATCGGCGGCGACGTGGTCTGCCTGATGCCGACCAAGGACCATCCGAACAAGATCACGGCCCACGTCGCGACCGCGGTGCTCTTCGAGATCGTCAGCCTGATCGCCGACCGCTTCCGGGCCGGGACGTGATCAGGCGGCGCGGCCGCGCCGCGCCTCGCGGTGGATGATGTAGAGCCCGCAGGCGACCAGCAGACCGACACCGGGCCAGATCCCGGCGTCGGGCAGCTCCTGCCAGATCAGCCAGCCGAGGATCAGGCCCCAGATCAATATGGTGTAGTCGAAGGGGGCGACCGCCGCGGCCGGCGCGTGGCGATAGGCCTGGACCATGAAGAGCATGCCCAGGCTGCCGGCCACCCCCAGCCCGACGAAGAGCAGCCAGTCCCGCGGCGTCGGCGTGGTCCAGTCGAAGGGCAGCAAGGCCGCCGTCGCGACCGTGCAGATGGCGGCGGTCCAGAACAGGATCGAAGCCGAGGTCTCGCCGCGCGACAGCCGGCGCGAGAAGATCATCACCAGCGCATAGGCGAAGGCGGCACCCAGCGGCAGCAGCGCCGCCGGCTGGAAGGCCGTGCTCCCGGGGCGCAGTATCGCCATGACCGCGGCAAAGCCGATCAGGATCGCCGCCCAGCGGCGCGGCCCGACCTTCTCGCCCAGCAGCGGCACAGAGAGCGCGGCAATGAAGACCGGCCCGGCGAAGGTGATAGCGAAGGCTTCGGCCAGGGGCATGAACTGCAGCCCGGTGAAGAACATCAGGCCGGCGGCTAGGGCGCAGGCCCCTCGGATGGCGTGCTGGATCGGCTGTGCGGTGCGCAGGGTGCGCAATCCGCCGTCGCGCCAGACCAGGGCGGCGATCACGAAGAGGCCGAAGAAGTTGCGGAAGAACATGATCTGGACAACGCCGTAGCCCTCGCCCAGCAGCTTGGCGAGCGTATCCAGGCCGGCCACGCAGAACATGCCCAGGCAGGCGTAAGCGATCCCCAGGGGAATCCGCTCCTCGACCGCCGTCCCGACCGTCGCTTCGGTCGTCATGCCGCTGCTTCCTCGTCGCCTCCCCACCCGCCGGGCAACGCCCGAGTGCACAACCTGCCCCAGGAGTTTCGGACATGCGAGCCGAAACGGCCGAGTTCCTGCTTCGGGTCAGAATTCAAGGGGCCGGCGGAGGTCCGGAAGCGAAGTTATCCGCGATCCGGCTGCCTCTAGGCCTCGAAAGCCCGCTAACCGAGGGAAGCGATGATTTCTCGGTAGGCGGTCTCGGGAAAGGCCTTCAAGGTCCGGGTCCGGATGTTCCCAAGTTGAGCGACCTGCAGGGTGAACCTCGCCGCCACGGCATCGTCCGCGGCCTCGTAGACGACGATCAGGTCGTAGTCGCCCATGGTCATGAAGACGGACGTGAATTCGCCGCCCATGTCTTGAAGCGCCTTCTTGGCCGCGTCGAGGCGGCGGGGTGAATCCTTGATGGCTCGCACGCCTTGCTCGGTCCAGTTGGCCAGCATGATGTAGATGGTCACGGCACACCTCCTTCGGGGTCGCCGAGCCTGCCGCCAGCGCCATTGGGCGGAACCGCGATGCTTGGTCTCCGAGGGTCGATCGCTGACCGCGCTCGATGACACCCGGCCAGCGGGTGAGAACCTCAGGGCAACGACGACCCGTACGAGCGCCGCGATTGGCTCGCTTGCGGCACGCTCGGCCTGTCATTCATCGAACTACGGTGAAGGGAATTCTATCAGATCTGGGCTGGCCCAGGCGCGAAACCTTCAGATCGGCCGCCGTGGGCCGGATGGCGCCGTCTGGCCCAGCCGGCCCGTCTTCCTCGCCGTAGCGGCGCAAACCAGCTGCGAGGCGGCGACGTGGCTCTTGCCACAGCTTCGCGCGCGGATCTGCCAGAAAATCCCCGGGGATGGTGATTGCAGTAACCCCATCGGGGCAAGTGCCTCGTGAGATGGATATGATATACTTCACATCCCTTGGGAGCGTTGTCCCGCTCGACGGCAGCACGGCGACTGGAAGGGTCGAGAGGGCTTCGCAGGACAGGCTTGCGCATGACTGGCAGCGGACACGCCTTTCGTGAGCTTGGGTCATTCCCGGCGGGTCGGCTTTGGATCTCCCGAGGAGCCAATCGCCTGGGCACTGGCCTGATGGCTCAAATGGAGCCCAGAGACTTCGTATTCGGTCTCCGGCAGGCCGGCTTGTGTTTGCGCTCCGCAGTCTCGAGGGCTCTCTCGACCGGCGGCTTGGCACTTCTCATCGTCCTGGCGCTTGGGGCTCCGATGGCGGTCGCCGACGCTTCGCAGGACGAAACGCCCAGGCGTATCGCTCTCGTTATCGGCAACAGCAACTACGAGACCATCCCGGTCCTTCCCAACCCGAGGCGCGACGCCAGTGCCATCGCGGATTCACTGGAGCGCCTGGGGTTCGAGGTCCGGCGCGTGCTCGACGGCGATCAAGAGGACTTCGACCAAGCCGTTCAGGCCTTCGCTGCCGATCGGCGCAGCGCGGACATCGCCCTGTTCTACTTCGCGGGCCACGGCATTCAGATCAACGGCGAGAACTACCTGCTGCCGGTATCGATCAAGGCGCCGAAGGTCGACGCCATCCTCGAGCAGAGCCTGGGCCTCAACGACGTTCGAGCCGAAATGCAGCGCTCGGATCCCGGGCTCACGATCATCATCCTGGATTCCTGTCGCGACAATCCCTTCGGTCCGATGCTGACCCAGAGAACCGGGGAGACCGTGACGCCGATCAGCATCGGGCAGGGTCTGGCCAAGGTGACCGGGGCCGCCGGCATGCTGATCGCCTACGCCACACAGCCCGGGGAGGTCGCCTACGACGGCTTCGGCGAGCATAGCCCCTTCACCGAGTCCCTGCTCGCCTACCTCGAGAAGCCCGGGCTCGAGATTCGCCTCATGCTGGGGCGGGTTCGCGAGCAGGTGGTCGAGGAAACCCAGGGCGGCCAGGTTCCCTGGGTCGAAGAGGCCGTGCTGGGCGAGTTCTACTTCTCGGAGCGGCCGGATATCCAGACGGCCGCCACCAATGCCGCAGGCGGCTTCGACCTGGCGTTCTGGCGCAGCATCTCGCGCAGCGAAGACGCCCGCGACTTCGAGGCCTACCTGACGAAGTTTCCCGATGGCGCCTTCGCCCTGCTTGCCGACAACCGTCTGAAGGCACTGAAGGTCGCGGGAAACCTGGCAGAGGCGGCACCGGCCAAGATCGACCCGGCCCCGCTCTCGGACGAGATCTGGCGCCAGGTCAAGAACTCACTTTTCTGGCTTGGCTACTACAACGGAAATCTCGGCAGTGCGCAGGACCCGCGCGCTTCATTTGCCGTCAAAGCCTTTCAGAGCGCTGCGGGCACGGTCCCGAGCGGCAAGCTAACCGAGGCCCAGGTCAAGCAGCTCCACTACGCGGCCGCCAACTCTCTCATTTCGACCGGCGAGCGGCTCGCGGACCAGATCGTATTCGAAAGAGCCAGGCTCCGCGGTATCGAGCGCGGCATATCGGAGATTGCCATGCCGGCCTATCGGGAGCTCGTCCAGCGTGTCGCCGACAAGGAGGAAAGCACGCAGATCCTTGCCGAAGCCAAGGCACAGGTCGACGCCATGCACGGCAAGCTGGACGCTCTCAGACGCCAATCCGAGCAGGCCGAGCAGCAGTACTTCACGCTCGTCGCCGCTGCGGGATCGGGCTACGCGGAATTCATGAGCGCCGCACGTCGCAGCCATGTCCGCGCCGGCGGCACGGAAGGATCCGATTTGGAGGCATCCGAGTCTCGGCGCCAGGTCTTTCTGCGGCATGCGCTGGAATACGCAAACGGGGGAAAAATCGATGAGGACCGCTGGATCAAGGAACTTCGGTGACTCAGGACACAGACACCTAGGCCTCTGCGTGTTGGCCGCAGCTGCACTGACACTTGCAGCTTGCGCGTCGGGCAACAACGGGGACGCCATACCGCCCTATCAGGAGACCGAGGCAAAGCGCGACCTCGTCGATGGCGCAAAGGATCTGAAGGAGCCTCTGGTCTCCGAGACCGAGTCTGAAGGAACCATGTTCGGCGCCTTCCTCGGCAGCGTGGTCAGCGCGGCAACGGACAACGACTCCTCCGTCGGTCTCAGCATCGGTTATGGCGGGCTCGGCGGCAGCCTTGCCGGGCGATATGTTGCCGCGAAGCAAGAGGAATACAGCGAAGAGGTCGAGGTGATCGAGGCGATCACCCGGGATGTCCAGGGCAAGAACGACCACGCGGAGCGCACCATCAATGCCATGGAGGTGGTGATCGCCGAGGACAAGGTGCGCCTCGAGCAGATTCGCAAGGCCCGGGCCGACGGCAAGATCAGCAGGAACCAGCTGACCGAGGAGGTCGCATTCGCCGAGCGCGATCTCGAGACGATGCGGCGCGCGCGCGATTCCGCCGAGGAGCATCTCAAGACCTTCGTCGCGGCGCGCTCGCTCGTGATCGAGGACAGCGATAAAGACGATCTCGAACAAAGTCCGGCGGTGTCGTCTCTGGACGTTGAAATCGAAGCGCTTCGCGCGCGGATCAAGACAATGCATGACCTCGTAGACGAGCTCTCGGGAGTGACCTGAGGTCATGTGCCTTGCGGTGGTGTCACGAACGGCAGCCGGGCGCTCGGGTCTCCTCGCCCTTTGTGCCCTATCGCTGCTTCTCGGCTGCGAGACCAACCAGGACCCCCGGAGCGGCGGCTTCGTCGATGGCGTGGTGAACCTCTCGACCGGTGGTTACGAGGACTACACCGAAGAGCGCCGAGCGGAGCAGGAAGCGGCCGAGGAAGAAGCGAGGCTGCTGGAGGCCCGGGCCGCGACGATCGAGGCCGAGAGGCAAGAGCTCGACCGCGAACTGGAGAGCGCCGCTCAAGAGCTGGGCGCCCTGCAAAACAGCCTCAGCAGGTTGAAGGTCAAGCTCGCGGCGACCAACGAAGCCAAAGAGGCCGAACAGGCTCGCCTTGCGGAGGCCGAGGCCCAAGCGAAGCAGGCCGCGAAGCGATTGGCTCAGCTTCGCAAGGAGCCCGACTACTCGGTCGTCACGCGGCAAACGGAAGTCAAGGAGTTGAAAGGGCTGATCAACGGCGTCGCGCTCATGGTCGAGGAGCTGTCGGAATAGGGTCCGGCCTCACCGCGACCGTGTCCGGCGGCAAGGGAGCGCTCCGTGAGAGAACGGAAGAAACCCGCCCGAATGTGATGGCTGACACTTGTGAATTGGCAGGCGCGCCAAATCCTATTGATAGGTGCTCGCCAAGAGCCTCATCGCATTTCGCGGAAAGCGGTCTACGATGGTCCTGCAAAGCAGCGCGGCGATCACCGCTTTCGTAAGATGCTGTCGTGAGGGGGAGGGTATGACCATGCAGGCAGCAGACCGTCAGCTCGTCCATAGATGCGCCGCAATCTCGGCGGCCCTTGCCTCCTGCCTTGCGTTCGGAGAAGCGGCCCTTGCCGAACAGCCTGCGGCGATCGTCGAGGATGTCCGGTCGTCCGAGGCCGAGGTCGAGGCCTTTCAGTACTTGAGGCCGGGCAAGACCGTTTACCTGGGTGACTCCGGGGTCCTGATCCTCGGTTATCTGACCTCCTGCTTGCGCGAGACAATCTCCGGCGGCCAGGTGGTCGTCGGCGAGACCGAAAGCGAGATCCAGGAAGGTGCGGTCCAGCGCGAGAAGGTCGAATGCGATGGCGGCCACAGCAACCTTTCGGCCGCGGAAGCGGGCAAGAGCGGGGTCGTCGTCTTCCGTGGATTGGAAAAGCCGGAAGAAAACTCTCAGGTCCGACCGATCCGCATCTATTCCGCCAGCCCCATTTTCACCTTCACCGGCTCGGTGGACGAGGTGGTCATCAAGCGCCTCGACCTGTCCGGGGACTCCGAGGTCCTGCCCGTGGAGGGCCAGACCCTCGACCTCGCCAAGTTGGGCAGGCACTTGGTCCCGGGCGCCCGCTACCAAGCCAACGCCGGCGGCAAGGCCCAGGTGTTTCAAATCGATCGCAAGGCTTCTCCGAGCGGCGAGGCGGTGATCGGCCGCCTGATCCGGTTCTAGGGCGTGCGCTGGCGCGACGCGATAATCGCCGGGCTGATCCCGATCATCGTGTCCGCGTCGACCGCTCTGCCGGCCTTCGATCGGCTGGAAGGTCTTTCGATCGATGTGCTCTTCTGGCTTCGCCACCAGGTCTACGGTCCGCTGCACGATCCGCAGAGCTCGCCAAGCGTCATCGTGGCGGTCGACGAAGAGACCTATCGACGTCCACCCTTCAAGGGCCTGCCGAAGGCTCTCTGGACCCCCCAGCTCTCGAGCGTGATCGAGGCGACGCTGGATGGCGGGGCGCGCGTGATCGGGCACGACATCATACTTTCGACCTCGGTCGAGAGCCACTTGCCGGGCTACGACCGGCCCTATCTCGTCGCCCTTCGCGAGGGCGCCCGACAGGGCCGTATCGTCCTCGGCAAGGTCCAGCATCTCAACAAGCCGATCAGCCCCTTCCCCGGATACAGCTTCGCCGTCGATCACGAGCGCAACATCCGTCTGGTCAACCTGTTCCGCGACCAGGACGGCACGATCCGGCGGATACCGCTCTTTTTCGAAAATCTCGAGCCGGACGGCAGCACGCGGATCGAGCCCTCGATGGCGCTGGAGCTCGCGGCCCGGGCCTTCGGCACCCAGCCGGAAAACGCGACCGATGGAGGCGCGAAGCTCGGGGACTTCGAGATCCCGACCTCGACCGACAACACCTTGTTGCTGAACTTCGATACCGGCGGCCAGGCGATTCCCGTCTACTCCCTGGCGGACCTCTATGCCTGCCTGCAAGACGGTCGGACCGATTTCTTCCGGGCTCAGTTCGACGGCAAGGTCGTCCTCGTGGGCAGCGTCCTGGATGTCGAGGACAGGAAGATTACCTCTCAGCGCTTCGCTACCGGTCCGGACGGCGCCTGGTTCGCGCAGCGCTGCACCTTGCCGGTACTCACAGGGCTCTATGAAGAGAGCATCGTCAGAGATTCGATCCCCGGCAGCTTCGTTCACGCAACGGCCGTGAACAACCTGCTGCGCGAAGACCCTTTGCGGACCCTGCCGCGACCCCTGGAGGTCATGATCGTGATCCTTCTGGCGGTCTTGGCATCGGCCGCGACCATGACCCTGCGACCGTCCTTCGCCGTTCTCGCCGTGATCGGCGTCGCCTTGGCCTGGTTCGCCGTGGCGACGGTGGCATTCCGCCACGCGCTCGCGCTGCCGTTGCTCTATCCGCCCCTGGCCAGCGCGGTGACCTTTGCCGCGGTCCTGGCCTATCGCTTTGGCGTGGTCGATCGAGACAAGCGCAAGGTCCGCCAGGCCTTCTCCTACTACCTCCCGCAGGGCGTCATCGACCGGATGCTGGACTCCGACCGGGCGCCGACGCTTGGCGGCGAAACCAAGGAACTGACGGTCCTGTTCTCGGACCTGGCCGGCTTCACGTCGCTCTCGGAGAAGATGGCGCCCGAGGAGGTCGTCAGCCTGCTGAACCAGTACCTGAACGAGATGACCGACATCATCGAAGCCCAGGGAGGCTTCGTCGAGAAGTTCATCGGCGACGCCATCGTTGCCGTCTTCGGTGCGCCTCTTCCCGCGCCCGACCATGCGCTGAGGGCAGTGCGGGCGGCCTTGGCCTGTCAGCAGCGTTTGCGTGAGCTCGAGCCGGATTTGCGCCTGCCGGAAGGCTTCGGCCTCGAGGCCCGGATCGGCATCAACACGGGAGAGATGCTGATTGGCAACATAGGATCGCGCCGGCAGTTCAACTACACGGTGATGGGCGATGCCGTGAACCTGGCGTCGCGACTGGAAGGGGTCAACAAGGCCTACGGCACGGGCATCCTGGCGAGCGAGGACACGGTCAGGCGCTGCCCTGCGGAGATCGCCTTTCGCGAGGTCGACCTGGTCCGGGTCCTGGGCCGGCAGCAGCCCCTCAGGATTTTCGAGCCGCTCGGTTTCAGCGGGGAGATTGCGGAAGGGCAGTTATCCCGCCTGCAGAGCTTCGAGAACGCCCTGTCCGATTTCCACGCCTCTCGCTTCGACGAGGCCGCCGAGGCCTTCGATCGGCTCGCCAGCGAAGATCCGGTTGCCCAGGCCTTCGCGGAAAGGGCCCGGGTCTACATGGCCGCACCTCCGCCCGGCGACTGGGACGGCGTCCACAACCTCGATCAGAAGTGACTGGCCGTCGAATTCGAGAACTGCCGGTGCAGGAGATTCAAGTCGCCAGGCGCTTAGCGATGCCGGCGACATGTCGGCCCTGATCGGACGCGAGTTTGAGTTCGGCTTCGCTTGGCGAACGCGAGCCGTCCGCGCCTGCGATCGTTGCGGCCCCGTAGGGGGAGCCGCCACGCACCGCGCTGATATCGGACAACTCGGGACTCGCGTAGGGAAGGCCGACGATAACCAGGCCATGGTGAGCCAGCGTATGCCAGAATGAGGTGATCGTCGTTTCGTTGCCGCCACCCGTGCCGGTCGAGGTGAACACCGAACCGACCTTGCCGATGAGTTTACCCTGCGCCCAAAGACCGCCGGTTTGGTCGAGAAAGTTGCGCATTTGCGACGACATGTTTCCGAAGCGTGTCGGCGTTCCGAAAATGATGGCGTCATAGTCCGCCAATTCGCCAGGATTGGCGATCGGCGCTGCTTGGTCGAGCTTGAAGTTGCCCTTGCGAGCGACCTCTTCGGGGACGAGCTCGGGCACACGCTTGACGACGACATCCACCCCGTCAATCTCGGATGCGCCCTCTGCAACAGAAGTTGCCATCCGTTCAATGTGACCGTAGGACGAGTAGTAGAGAACGAGGATCTTTGTCATGGCTATCTCCGCAGGACACTGCCTAGGAATCGGTTTGCAAGGTGGCGGTTCGGGCGCACCAGACCCTCACCCTCGGCGGCGGTTCGTCCGCACCGTGAACAGCGCGGACATTCGGTCCAAGGTAGGTGGGCGCAGATGGAGAGGATATCCAATGGAAGTTCATCCGGGTTTCCATGCGACCAGCACGCAAGCGGGTAAGCCGTCAACTCGACGCATCGCATTCAATCTGTTGACCCGGCCCCCGGGTCAAAAGCACTCTGATTGAGCTCAGACGGGTGCTTCCAGCGCCTCCATCACCCGTTCCGGCGTGAAGGGCATGTGCCGCAGACGCCGCCCGGTCAGCGCGAAGAAGCCATTGGCGATGGCCGGGGCCACCATCGGTGTCGAGAGCTCGCCAATGCCCGTTGGCGCCGCGTCAACCTCCAAAAGCTCAACGGAGATCTCTGGCACTTCGTTGGCCCGAAGGATTTCGTAGTCGTAGAAATTCGACTGTTCGATCTCGCCGGACGAGATGGTGATGCGTTCCTTCAACGCGCTGCTGAGCCCGTAGACGATGCCGCCCTCCAACTGGTTGAGCGCATTGTTGGGGGCCACGATGAGGCCGGCATCGAAGGCGCCCCATGCCTTTGTCACCGAGATCAGCCCACTCTCCGCGTCGACTCCGACCTCGACGACCAGCGCACCCTGGCTTGGCCCGTAGTGGCCCAGCGCCAGCCCAAGCGCCGTGCCGTCGCGCTTGCGGGCCCAGTCCGACATCTCCAGAACGCGCGACAGGACCTTCTGGCCGCGGGTGTTGTCGGCCAAAAGTGACCGGCGCATCTCAACCGGGTCCTGACCCGCTTCCTGCGCGACCTCGTCCAGGAAGGCTTCGGCCGCAAAGGTCGTGTAGGAGGCGCCGATCCCGCGCCACGGGCTCAGCCTGGCGCCGCGCTGAGTGACCACATGCTCGGCAAGAAGGTCGGGAAGGTCATAGAAGGGATTGTCCGATCCCTTCATGGTGATGATGTCCTTCGGTTTCACCTGTTCCCAGCGAACCGGGTTGAAGAAGGCGATGACCGACGGCGCGGCGACCCGATGGCGCCAGCCGCGGACCTGACCGTCGCCGGTGACCCCAGCGCTCAAATGCTGAGCGGCCGCCGGGCGAAGGGCGCCGGTCTTCACATCGTCCTCGCGGGTCCAGACCACCTTGACCGGGCGGCCGGTCGCTCTCGAGGCGAGCAGCGCGTCGCGCACGTATTCCTGCATCAGGGCGGTGCGGCGCCCGAACCCGCCGCCCATGGTCATCATATTGAGGCGCACGCGATCCGGCGTCGTCTCCAGGACCTTGGTCACCGTCAGAGTGGTCAGCGTCTGGCTTTGGGTCCCGGCCCAGACCTCAGCGCCCTTCCCGTCGGCGTCGACGGCCGCAACGGCGGCCATGGGTTCGATCTGGGCATGGTAGGCGTAGTCCGAGAGATAGACCCGCTCGATCTGGCGATCCGAGCCGGCGATGGCGGCCGGCGCATCGCCCTTCGCCGACCAGACTGCACCGGTCTGGGCCAAATCCTGCGCGGCGGCCGCGTAGGCTGCGAGGTCGGCCTCGCTGTCGAAAGCCCGGGCGGGCGAGGTCTCGGACCAGGTCACCTCCAGAAGATCTCGCGCGGCGAGCGCATGCTCGTAGGTATCCGCCACGACGGCCACACCGTCGGGCAGGGTCACGACGTCGACCACACCTTTAGACCTGCGCGCCGCCTCATCTCCTAGGCTGATCGGACTCTCGCCCTCGACCGGGGCGCGCAGGACGGCCGCGAACAGCATGTCCGGCACGGTCACATCGATCGCGTAGCTTTGCGCGCCCGTCGACTTCGCAACGCTGTCGCGGCGCGGGGCGTCCGAGCCGATATAGCGGAAGTCTGCGGGCGATTTCAGATCGGCTTCCGTCACCTCGGGAATCTGGACCGAGGAATCCCAAAGATCGACCAACTCGCCGTAGCTGATCGCGCGGTTCGACGCCGGATGACGGACCAGGCTCGGCTCTGTCTCGAGCTCCGAGGGGTCGAGCGACCAATGGCGTGCGGCCGTCTCGATCAGCATCCGTCGTGCCTGGGCGCCGGCCAGACGCAGCGGCGTGAAGTATGCGCGCACACCCGTGCTTCCGGCGGTGTAGAGGACGTTGCCGAAGAGCGGGTTGCCGTAGGTGCGGTCGTCGCGGTCGAGCTGTTCGACCACGACGTCGTCCCAGGCGGCGTCCAGTTCCTCGGCCAGGATCATCGGCAGCGCGGTCGAGCTCCCCTGTCCCATCTCCGTCAGCGGATAGATGATGGTGATCTCGCCGTCACGCGCGATGCGCAGCCACGCGTTCGGGGTGATCTCGCTGAGCCGATCGTCGGCGCGGGCGACGTGCACGAGCCCGCCGGCTCCGATCGCGAAGACCAGCGCGCCGCTGAACCCGAGGAAGCTGCGGCGGCTCATGGTACCGGCCTGGATGGTGTCGATCCTGCCCATGATCAAGCCTCCTTCGCGGCGCGTTGGATCGCCAGCGTGATCCGGGCATAGGTTCCGCAGCGGCAGAGGTTGGCGCTCATGTGCTCGCGGATTTCCTCGCGGCTCGGCGCCGGGTTCTGGGCCAGCAAGTCGGCGGCGCGCATGATCTGTCCTGACTGGCAGTATCCGCATTGCGGTACCTGCTCGGCCACCCAGGCTCTTTGCAAAGGATGCTCCCCGGTGGAGGAGAGCCCTTCGATGGTCGTCACCTCGGCGCCCTCGAGGTCGCTCGTAAAGGTTTGGCAGGCATAGGTCGCCACGCCGTCGACATGCACCGTGCAAGCGCCGCACGAGCCGACGCCGCAGCCGAATTTGGTTCCGGTCAGGCCGAGT
>JASJAL010000105.1 GCA_030067055.1 Kiloniellales bacterium
CATTTGAGCGCGGCTTGATCTAGACCTCTGTCATGTTCGAGGGCTTCGAGAGGTTCGATCTGCCCGGGGATGGGGCGACGATCCACGGCGTCGCCGGCGGCGCGGGTCCGCCGCTGCTGCTCCTGCACGGCAATCCCCAGACCCATGCGATGTGGCACAAGGTGGCGCCGCGCCTGGCCGAGGACTTCACCGTGGTCGCTTGCGACCTGCGCGGCTACGGGCGCTCCTCCAAGCCGCCCAGCGATCCGGAGCACGCCGCTTATTCGAAGCGGGCCATGGCGGCCGACATGGTGCGGGTCATGGCGCAACTGGGACACGGGCGCTTCCTGGTCGGCGCCCACGACCGCGGCGCCCGGGTTGCGCACCGCATGGCCCTGGACTGGCCGGAGCGGGTCGAGCGCATGGCCCTGCTGGACATCGCGCCGACCCGCGAGATGTACCGCGATACCGGCGACGGCTTCGCGCGCGACTACTGGCACTGGTTCTTCATGATCCAGAAGCCGCCCCTGCCCGAGCGGATGATGGCCGCCGATCCCGAGGCCTTCTGGCTGTGGAAGTGCGGCGGCGGCTCGGCCGGCCTGACACCCTTCGCCGAGGCGGCCCTGGAAGACTACCTGACAGCTTTTCGCGATCCGCGGACCATCGAGGCGAGCTGCGAGGACTACCGCGCCGCCGCGACCATCGACATCCGTCACGACGACGAGGACGAGGGCCGCAAGGTCGAGTGCCCGGTCCTCGCGCTCTGGGGCGCCGAGGGCGCCGTGGCGCGCAACTTCGACGTCCTCGCGCTCTGGCGGGAGCGGGCCGCCCAGGTGACTGGCTGGGCCTTGCCCGGCGGCCACTATCTCGCCGAGGAGTGCCCGGACGAGGTCTACGCCGCCTTCCTCTCGTTCTTCAGCGAGACGGCATGACGGCAAAGCACTGAAGCGCCCGCCGCTCCTCCAACGGCGGTCTTTAACGACTGGGCCGCGGTCTGGTCATATCAGGCCGCCGTCGACGATGAACTCCTGGCTGCTGCAGGCGGAGGAGACGTCCGAGGCCAAGAACAGCGCCATCTGCGCCACGTCGGGTCCGACCAGGCGGCGGTGCAGGCATTGCTCGGCCAGGATCCGCCGCTCGTCCTCGGGGCCGATCCAGAGGCGTAGCTGCTTTTCGGTCAGGATGCAGCCCGGCACGATGGAATTGACCCGGATGCCGTGGTCGCCGAACTCGCGGGCCAGGCTGCGGGTCAGGCCGCGCACCGCCGACTTGCAGGTCGAATAGATCGACAGGTCGCGGACTCTGATGGTCGGTGCGACCGAGCCGAAATTGATGATCGAGCCGCGGCCCCGACCCTTCATCAGGCCGAAGGCGTGCTGGGCGGCGACGAACTGATGGCGCAGGTTGACCGCCACGCAGCGCTCCCAGAAGGCGGGGTCGACCTCGGCAACGTCGTGGCGCTGGTCGTTGGCCGCGTTGTTGACCAGCACCGCCAAGCCCTCGCCCTGGGCCTCGGCGACGTCGAGCGCTGCGCAAAGGGCCGCGTCGTCGGTCACGTCGGCGGCGATGAAGCGCGGCCGTGTCCCGGTCTCGGCCTCCAGGCGTGCGCTCAGTGCCTCGCCGGCCGCCGCGTCCAGGTCGACGAAGACCGTCGCCGCGCCCTGGCGGCAGAAGCCCTCGACGATGTCGGCGCCGATCCCGCTGGCGCCGCCCGAGACGAAGACGGCCGCACCCGCCAGGTCGGCGTAGCGCGCGGTATCCAGTTCGCTCATGACTTGATTCCTCCTCGCTCCCGGGCATTCAGTAGACCCCGGATGGTCGCCGAGCCTATCCTGCGGCTCAAGGCCGAGGGCCGGACATGGTCCTGATCATCCTCGGCGAGAACCCCGAGCGAAGGACCCGATGAAGCGAGACCTCGAGGCCGAATTGTTGCTCGACTGCCGCTGTGAGCTGGGCGAGGGGATCCAGTGGCGCGGCGACACGCAGAGGCTCTACTGGACCGACATCGACGGCAAGCGCTTCTGGAGCTGCGACGCCGAGGGTGGCGCGGTCGAAACCGTCGACCTGCCCGAGCGGCTCGGCTCCTTCGCCTTCGATCCGGCAGGGGCGATCCTGGCCGCCTTCGAGAGCGGGCTCTTCCGGGTCGATCCGGCGACCTGGCGGCGCGAGCGGCTGAGCGACTTCGAGCCCGATCATCCGACCACGCGCTACAACGATGGCCGCTGCGACCGCCAGGGCCGCTTCCTGGCCGGCGGCGTGAACCAGGACGGCCTGAAGCCGAGCTCCAGCCTGACCCGCTACAGCTTGCAGGACGGGGTCGAGACCCTGGCCGCCGGGATCGGCTGCAGCAACGCCATCGCCTTCTCGCCCGACGGCCGCCGCCTCTACTTCGCCGACACCCCGACCCGTACGATCTGGGCCTACGACTACGACCCGGCCGGCGGCCCGCTCGGCCTGCGCGCGATCTTCGCGGAGCTGGCCGAGGACGAAGGCCTGCCGGACGGCGCCTGCATCGACGCCGAGGGCCGACTCTGGAACGCCCGCTTCCTGGGCGCCGGCGTCCAGTGCTTCACCCCGGACGGCGAACGCCGGACCCGGATCCGCCTGCCGGTGCCCCAGGTCACCTGCTGCTGCTTCGGCGGCCCGGGGCTCGACCGCCTCTACATCACCACCGCCCGCGAAAACATGAGCCCGGAGGAGGTCTCGGCAGCACCCTTCTCCGGCAGCCTTTTCGTTGCCGAGCCCGGCGCGGTCGGACTGGAGGAGACCCGCTTCGCGACCATGCTGTTCGGCGAAGCGGATTGAAAGCGTTTGGGCTTCGCCTGGGCCGGGGTAGAATGATGCCTCTGGCCCTGCGCCCTTTTTCACTGTGTCGTTAGACCCCAGACACCGCCGCCAATGACCCCCGGTCACAAGCGTTATTGCCTGGTCCTCGCCGTCCTGTTCACCGCCTGGTGGATCTGGCTCGCGATCGCGCCGCTCTATCGCTCGGACTGGCTCTTGGAGAACGTGCTGGTCATCCTCTTTGCGATTCTGCTGCTGTGGTCCTACCGGCACCTGCCGCTGTCGCGGGTCTCCTACACCCTGATCTTCGTCTTCCTCTGCCTGCACGTGGTCGGCTCGCACTACACCTATGCCGAGGTGCCCTACGACGACTGGATCCGCAGCCTGACCGGCGGCTCGCTCAACGAGGCCATGGGCTGGGAGCGCAACCACTTCGACCGGGCCATCCACTTCGTCTACGGGCTGCTGCTGGCCTATCCGATCCGCGAGGTCTTCCTGCGGGTCGCCGAGGCGCGCGGCTTTTGGGGCTACTTCCTACCGCTGCAGTTCACCATGGCGACCTCAATGCTCTACGAGCTGATCGAATGGGCTGCGGCCCTGATCTTCGGCGGTGAGCTCGGCATGGCCTACCTGGGCACCCAGGGCGATATCTGGGACGCCCACCAGGACATGCTACTGGCCAGCCTCGGTGCCGCCGTGGCCATGGCCTTGACCGCACTGATCAACGCGCAGCTGCAACGCGACTTCGCCCGCGAATGGGCCGACAGCCTGCGGGTCAAAGGCCGCCAGCCGCTGGGCGAGGTCGAGATCGCCCGCATGCTCGAAGAGAACGGCGGCCCCGCCTGACCCGGCGTCGATCGGCCTTCGGCTCAGTGCCCCGCCATGTAGGCGTCGCGCAGCACCGCGGCTTCCAGCTCCAGCTCGTCGAGCCTGTGTTTCACGGCATCGCCGATGCTGACCAGGCCGACCAGCCGGCCGCCCTCGAAGACCGGCAGGTGGCGGACCCGGTGCCGCGTCATCAGGCCCAAGACGTGCGTCACCTTGTCGGCTGGCTTGCAGGAGACGACGCTTCGGGTCATCACGTCGGCGACCCTGATCCCGCTCGCCTCGCCGCCATGCTGGGCAAAGCTGTGCACGACATCGCGCTCCGAGACGATCCCGACAACCTTCTGGTCCTCCATCACGACCAGCGCGCCGATGCGCTCCAGCCGCAGCTTCTTGGCGACGGTGCCCAGGGTCGTCTTGGGGTCCGTGGTGGCGACTTCGTGGCCCTTGGCGGCCAATACGGCTTCCACTTTCATGGCCAAGTACCTCCGAACCCTCAATCCTACGCCGACCAGGATCGGGGTCAATCGTGCTGCCCGCCTCCGCCCTCGCGGCCTGCTGCCCCGCAGTGCTAGCCTTGGGCGGGAGAACAGGAGGGCTCAAGGAATGGAACTGCGCGAAAATCCGGCCGGCGCCTTCGCCGATCCGATCGACTATCTGAAGCCCGAGGTGCCGGGCAGGCTGCCGCGGGTCCGGGTGCCGTTGGTTCGGGCCACGCCGGAGTCGCTGCGCGGCTGCGGAGAGCTTGTCGCCGATCGCCGGGACTTCGAGGTCGAGATCGTGCCCTGGCCGCTCGAAGGCTGGCGCAAGTTGGACCCCGGCACCGGCATCGAGGGCGGAACGACTTCGGGCCGCTTCGAGTTCGCCTGGGAGGGCGACCTGCTCTACGGCCGCAACGAGGCAGTCGACGGCCACTACCTCTTCGGCTGGAGCTGCGATCCGGATACGGCCTCGGCCGAGAACCCGGCGCCCGACCGCTCGCAGGTCTTGCTGTGGCACGCCAACTACCACCCCGACGGCGGCCAGCTCTTCTATCCCCTCGACGGCTGCCCCTTCGTGACCATCGCCGCGCCCCCCGGCGATGACATCACCCCCGAGAGCTTCACAGCCTTCTACTTCGACGGTAGCCAGGGCTTCTACATCCACCCCGGCGTCTGGCACGAGGCGATCGTGCCGCTCCGGGACAACGGCCGCTTCTACGACGAGCAGGGCCGGGTCCACGGCCGGGTCAGCTGCAACTTCGCCAAGGAGTTCGGTGTCTTCCTGGAGGTTCCGGTCCGCGCGGCGTAAGCCCGCGTGGGGCTCAGTTCCGCGCGGTCAGGCGGACGCCTTCCACGACCCGGTCGCTGGGGTGCAGGACGATCCGCTCCTCGGCCTGGAGGCCGGTACGGATCTCGGAATCCAGGCCGTTCTGCCGGCCCGGCTCGACTTGGCGCTTTTCGGCCCGGCCTTCGGTCTCTACGAAGACCGCCCAGGCGTCGCCGTCCCGGAACAGCGCGTTCAGGGGCACCTTGAGCACCTCCTCGCCCTCCCAGAGCACGATCCGAGCCTCGACGCGATAGCCGTGGCCAAGGCGTTGCCAGCGCTCCGGCGGATCGGTGAAGTCGATGACCACGTTGACCCGCTGCTCCTCGATGCCCAGCGCGGAGACCTTGGTGAAGCCGTAGGGCTCGACCCGCTCGACCCGGCCGTTGAGCACCTCGCCGCCCCAGTCCTCGATCATCACTCTTTGGCCGGCCTCGACCTTGACCGCATCGCTCGAAAGCAGGTCGGCGACGATCTCGAGGTCTCCGGGGTCGCCGATCTCGATCAGAGGCTCGCCGGGCGCGACCACGCCCGCGCTCTCGTGGTGCACCCGCAGGACCCGGCCGCTGACCGGCGCGGTCACCGAGACGCAGGGGCAGCCGCCCATCTGACCTCTCGTTTCCAGGGGCGACAGCAGCTCGGCCCGGGCCCGTTCCAGCTCGGCATTGCGCATGTCGAGGGCCGCCTGGGCCGTCGCCAGGTTGGCCTTGGCGGTCTTGAAGGTGCGTTCGTCCTCGTCCAGGCGGCGCTGCGAGATGGTCCCCTTGGGGATCAGGCGCCGGGCGCGCTTCAGCTCGGCGTCGGCGAAGGCGAGCTCGGCCTGGGCCCGCTCGAGTTCTGCGCTGGCCAGGACCCGGGCTGCCTCGGCGGTGCGGACCGCAGCCTGGGCCTGGGCCTTGCTCCGCACGTCGAGGAAGGACGGGTCAATGGGCTCGATCTCGACCACCACGGTTTCGCCGGCAACCACCGCATCGCCGACCTCGCTTTCGATGCGTCGGGCGCGGCCGGCGATCGGTGCCGAGAGGACAAAAACGTCACGAACCCGGGTCTCGCCCTCCTCGTCGACCGTGACGACAAGCGGACCGCGCTCGACCCGGGCGAAGTCGACCGGCACCGGCTGCGGCCGGAAAGCGTAGATCAGCCCCGCGCCAAGGAGCAGCAGCAGGACGCCCCATAAGACGGTGCGGCGTTGCGCGACGGTCATCCTCACTCCCGCGTCTTCAAGACCGCGACCAGGTCCAGGCGATCCACCCTTCGGCGCACGAGGGCGGCCGAGAAGATCGTCGCAGCGACCCCGATCAGGACCGAAAAGCCGAAGGTCGCGGACTCGATGTACATCGGCACCCGGTAGAGATCGGTCTCGAACAAGCCGGTCATCAGCCAGGCCAGCCCGGCGCCGCAGAGGCAGCCCAGTGGCAGGCCGATGAACACCAGGACGGCGATCTCACCGAGCAGAATATAGGAGATCTCCAAACGGCTCATGCCCAGAACCCGCAGGGTCGCCAGCTCGCGGCCGCGCTCGGAGAGCGCGATCCGAGCCGAATTGTAGGCCACCCCGAAGGCCAGGGTGCAGGCGAAGACGGCGTAGAAGCTGATGAAGATGAACATGATCCGCGCCATGGTGTCGTAGAACTTGTCGACGGTCGCTCGGCGCAACACCACCGACGAGACCTTGGGCAGCGCCTTGAGCTCGGCGAAGAGCGCGGCCTGCTGCCGCGGATCGACCAGCAGGTGTAACGCGTCGACGGCCGGCCGCTCGCGCATCAGGCGGTTGGCGGCTTCCAGGCTCATGTAGGCCGCGGTCCCGATGTAGGTCTCGATCACACCGGCGACCGGGACCTCGCGGACCGGGCGGCGGCCTTCCAGGACCTCGACGATCACCCCGTCTCCGGGGTCGACTCCGAGGATCTCGGCCAGCTTCTTCGACAGCAGTAGGCCATCCGGCGGAATCGGCACGGTCTCGCCGCTTGCGTCGTAGGGTGGCTGCAGCCGCGCCTTTGCGGTCACGCCCGTGATCGTCGCGCGCTTCTCGCGCTGCCCGCTGCGAAAGCGGGCCGACAGGCTGCGGAAGGGTTCGACCGCCAGCACCCCGGGCAGGCGCGCAAAGTCGCGGGTGACCTCGGTCGATTGCGGTTCGACCAGGCCGACGGTCAGGTCCTGGTGCTGGGAGTCGAAGAAGTTGACCTGGACGAGGTGGGTGATGGCGTCGCGCCAGTGCAGCGAGGTGATCAGCACCGAGACCGCCAGGGCGATGCCCAAGGAGGTCATGGCCGAGCGCAGCGGCCAGCGCAGGATCTGCCGGAAGATCATCCGGGTCGGCTGGTCCAGCCCGAGCGCCAGGCCGAGCGCGCCGAGGCGGGTCTTGCGGTAGAGCGGTGGCGCCGGAGGCTGCATGGCCTCGGCCGGCGGCAGCGCCACGGCGCGACGCAGCGCGCTCCAGGTGCCGAGCAGGGCCGCGCCTAGGCTGACCAAGGCGCCGATGGCATAGGCCGCCGGACCCGGCCGGAAGTAGATGAAGGGGAAGCGGTACTGCTCGGCGTAGATCGCGGTCATGAAGCTGCCGAGCCAGGAACCGATGCCCCAGCCGATCAGGATGCCCAGCCCGGCGATCGCGATCACCAGCTTCATGTAGTGCCAACCGATCTCCAGGCTGGAGTAGCCGAAGGCCTTGACCAGACCGATCTCGCTGCGCTCGGTCGCGATCAGCCGATTGAGCACCATGTTGGTCAAGAAGGCAGCAACCGAGAGGAAGATCGTCGGCAGGATCGTGGCCAGGTTCTTCAATTGATCGAACTCGTTCTCGACGAACCAGTTCGAGACCTGGTCCTTGCGCTCGAAGGCGCCGATCCCGCCGTAGCGCGCCAGCAGCTGGTCCAGGCGGTCGATGACCTCCTGCGCAGAGGCGCCGCGCAGCAGCGATAGGGACAGATCGTTGAAGGCGCCGTCCAGATCGTAGGCGGCGGCCAGCGCTTCCCGGCCCATCCAGAGCACGCCGAAGCGCTGGTCGTCGGGCATCAGCGCGCCGGGCCCGATCGAGTAGACGTATTCCGGCGAGAGCGCGACCCCGACCACGTCGAGTCGCCGCTTGTGGCCGTTGATGATGGCGTGCAGATGGTCGCCGGGTCCGAGGCCGTGGCCTTCCGAGAAGGATTCGCTGATCACCACCTCGTCGGGACGGCCGGGCGCCACCAAGCGGCCCTGACGCAGGGTCAGGCGGTTGAGCAGCGGCTGGCCCCGCTCCGGGACAGAGGCCAGGGCTCCGATGACCGGCTCCTCGAAGCCTGCGACGTCGAGGATCGCCAGCTCGACGATCCGGGTCTCCACGGTCTGCACGCCGGGCAGGGCGGCGATCCGCCCGGCAAGGTACTCTGGCGCCCGCTTCACTTTGGCGAAGACCTGAGCGAAGCGGTAACGCTCGTAGTAGGCCTCGGCGGTATCGCGCAGCGCCTCGTAGGCGGTCAAGGACATGACCAGAACCGCGACCCCTGAAGCGACCACCAGGGCGATGGCCAGGACCTGACCGCGCAGCCGCCAGAGGTCCCGCAAGAGTTTCCGGTTCAGCACCCGCACGGCGCTACCACGCGAGTTCCTGGGCCGGCCGCCGGTCCGAGTTCTCGGTGACCTCGACGATGTGGCCGTCGCCGAAGCGGACGACCCGGTCGGCCATGCGCGCGATCGGCGCGTTGTGGGTGATCAGCGCCGTGGTCGTGCCGAGGTCTCGGTTAACCGCCTCGATGGCTTCCAGGACCCGCACCCCGGTGGCGCTGTCCAGGGCTCCGGTCGGCTCGTCGCAGAGCAGGACGTCGGGCCGCTTGGCGATGGCCCGGGCGATCGCGACCCGCTGCTGCTCGCCGCCGGACAGCTGGGCCGGGAAGTGGTCCAGCCGCGCCTCCAGGCCGACCAGCGCCAGGGCCTCGGCCGGCTTCATCGGATCGGGCGCGATCTCGGTCACCAGGGCGACGTTCTCCAGCGCGGTCAGGCTGGGCATCAGGTTGTAGAACTGGAAGACGAAGCCGACGTGGTCGCGGCGGTAGCGGGTCAGGGC
>JASJAL010000106.1 GCA_030067055.1 Kiloniellales bacterium
CCGCCTGACGATGATGTCGGTCTCGATCTATCCGGACCGGGGCGTTCCCGCGGGCCAGGAAGGCACGACTCTTCAGTTCGGCGCGGTTCAAGGCTACCTCTCCGATCAATCCGGCGAGGCGACGATTTCGGCCCGGTCCAGCGAGCCGACGATCGCGCCCCCGTCCGGCGAGGCGACCGTCGCATCCCTGTCCGGACCGGCCCAGTCCGATCAGATGTTCCACCCGGTCACAGACGAGCTGCATTGCCTGGCGCTGACGATCTACTTCGAGGCCAGGGGCGAGCCCGAGGACGGCAAGCTGGCCGTCGCGCATGTCGTCATGAACCGCATGAAGGACAGCCGCTTCCCCGACACCATCTGCCGGGTCGTCCAGCAGGGCGGGGAGCAGGTCCGCCACCGCTGCCAGTTCACCTGGTGGTGCGACGGCTTGAGCGATCGGCCCAGGAACCTGCGCCAGTGGGAGAAGAGCAAGTCGCTGGCCCGGACCGTCTACTGGGGGGATCGGCCGGATCCGACCGACGGCGCCTTGTGGTATCACGCCGACTACGTCGCGCCGACCTGGGCCCAGGCCTTCAGCCGGACCTCACAGATCGGCCGCCACATCTTCTACCAGCGCAGCGAGCCCGACTCGAAACTGGCCGACCGCCGGTCCTGAGCGCTCTAACCTAGGCGCCCGTCCCAGGCTACGCGTTTGGCGGCCACCCGTTTGTCCGGTGGCGGCGCCGGCTCGCTTGCAACGCTGCCGGCCGGCACGCAAGCTGTCTCCGGGACTTGGAGCGGGAGCCGGACATGGGACTGGACGAGACGGCCCTTCTGAACGAGCAGGCCAAGGGCGTCTTCATCATCTCGGCCACGCCCTTCGCCGAGGACGGAGGGCTTGATCTCGAGAGCGCCGACCGCCTGGTCGAGTTCTACATCGAGGCCGGGGTCCAGGGCATCACCATCCTCGGCATGATGGGCGAGGCACCGAAGCTCTCCCTCGACGAAGCCAGCGCCTTTATGGCCCGGGTGCTGGAGCGGGTCGCCGGGCGGGTGCCGGTGGTCGTCGGCGTCAGCAATCCCGGCCTGGACAACCTCGCGCGCCTGGCCCTGGAAGCGATGGCGCGGGGCGCGGCCGGGGTGATGGTGGCGCCGATCCCGGGCCTGGCGACCGAAGACCGGCTGCGGCGCTACTTCGACTCGGTTTGCCGGGCGCTGGGACCCGAGGTGCCGCTCTGCTACCAGGACTATCCCCAGAGCACCGGGGTCCAGATCTCGGTTCCCACCTTCAACGCCATGGTCGCCGCGCATCCTCAGCTGGTCATGCTGAAGCATGAGGACTGCCCCGGTCTGGGTAAACTGACCGCGCTGCGAGAGTCCGCCGCACGCGACGGACTGCGCCGGGTCTCGATCCTGGTCGGCAACGGCGGGCTCTATCTGCCGCAGGAGCTGGCCCGCGGTGCCGACGGGGCGATGACCGGCTTCGCCTATCCGGAGATGCTGGTCGCCGTCTGCGCGCGTTTCTTCGCCGGCGACAGGGACGCCGCCGAGGATCTCTACGACTGCTACCTGCCGCTGGTGCGCCACGAGCAGCAACCCGGTTTCGGCCTGGCGCTGCGCAAAGAGATCCTTCGGCGGCGCGAGATCATCGCCTCGGCCCGGACGAGGGCGCCCGGGCCGGCTCTGACCTCGGCCGACCAGGAAGAGCTGAGCCACCTGATCGCGCGCCTCGAGCGCCGCCTGGCGGAGGTCGAGGGGTGAGCCGGCGGGTCCTGGTCATCAACCCGAACTCCAGCGAAGCGGTAACCGCCGGCATCGACGCCGCCATGGCGCCGCTGCGCTTCGCCGAGGGTCCCGAGATCGACTGCGTGACACTGGCCGAGGGGCCGCCGGGCATCGAGACCCAGGTCCAGGTCGACGGCGTGGTTGCGCCACTGCTGGCGCTGATCGGACGCGAGCCCGCGGCGGCCTACGTCATCGCCTGCTTCAGCGACCCGGGCCTGCGGGCGGCGCGCGAGGTCGCGGAGGCACCCGTCTTCGGGATCTCGGAATCCGCAATGGCCAGAGCGCTCAGTCTGGGGGAGCGCTTTGGCATCCTGGCGATCCTGCCGGCCTCGGTCACCCGGCACCGGCGCTACGTCCGCAGCCTGGGCCTGGAGGGCCGCTTTGCCGACAGCCTGCCGATCGGCCGGGGCGTCGCCGAGCTGGCCGAGCCGGGCGCGACCCTGGCCGCCCTGGTCGAAACCGGACGCCGGCTGCGCGACGAAAAGGGCGCCGATGTGCTGGTCCTCGGCTGCGCGGGGATGGCCGGCTACCGCGCCGAGCTGGAGGCCGAACTCGGCCTTCCGGTGGTCGAGCCTTGCCAGGCGGCGGCTGCCGCCGCGGTCGCCGCCGTTCAACTCGGCTGGTAGCGAGCGCTCGACCTGGCCCGCGACCGCCACGCGCTGCGGCCACCTCATTCGATACCTCCATTGTCCCTGGCGCCGCTCGGTCCCGACCGCGGATGTGAGGGATGTCAGGCCTCGGCTCGCCTGCTAAACAGAAGGCTGGACAGCGACGGCAGAATTCAGGAGAGACCTTGAGCACTTCGGCACGCGAGTTCCTGCACACACCCGGCCCGACCCACATCCCGGATCGGGTGCTCAACGCCATGCACCGTCAGCCCTACGACCTGTCGGACCCGCGATTTCTCGAACTGGCGCTGTCCTGCTTCGAGGACCTGAAGGGAGTCTTCCGCACGCAGGGCGAGGTCTTTCTCTATTCGAGCAACGGCCACGGCGGCTGGGAGGCCGCGCTCGCCAACCTCTTCGAGCCGGGCGACTGCATCCTGGTCCCGGACGTCGGGCACTTCTCTCAGAGCTGGGGCGGTCACGCCCGGGCTTTCGGCCTGGAGGTCCTGGGCCCCGCAGGCGACCGTCGCCGCGCGCTCGATCCCCAGGTGGTCGAGGACGCCCTGCGCCGCGACGACGGCGGACGGATCGTGGCCGTGCTGGCGGTCCAGACCGACACCGCGACCGGGATCACCTCGGACATCCAGGCCCTGCGCGCGGCAATCGACGCGGCCGGCCATCCGGCGCTGCTGGTGGTCGACGTCATCGCCTCTCTGGCGGCCGCACCCTTCGCCATGGACGACTGGGGCGTGGACGTGGCGATCGGGGCTTCCCAGAAGGCCCTGATGGGGCCGCCCGGACTGGCCGCCGTGGCGGTCAACCGGCGGGCCGTCGAGCTGGCCGCGACGCGGGAGGGACATCGCTACTACTGGGACTGGCGGATCCGCTCGGAGCACGAGATGTACCGGCGCTTCTGCGGCACCGCGCCCGAGCACAGCCTCTTCGGCCTGCGCGAGGCCCTCGACATCCTGGCCGAGGAGGGGCTGGACGCGGTGATCGCCCGCCACGCCCTGTTGGCCGGGGCGGTGCAGGCCGCGGTCTCGGCCTGGGCAAGCGCCGGCGCGCTGGCCTTCAACGCGGTGGAGCCGGCGGAGCGCTCGGTCTCGGTGACCACGGTGCTGACGCCGCAGGGGGTCGACGGCCAGGCCTTCCGCGATAGCGTCCGCGACGAGCACTACGTCGCCCTGGGCGGCGGCCTCGGGTCGATGGAGGGCAGCGCCTTCCGGATCGGTCACCTGGGCAGCCTCAGCGCGCCCATGGTCCTGGGCTGCCTCGCGACCGTGGAGACCGCCTTGATCCGCCAGTCGATACCCCACGGCGATGGCGGCCTGCGCGCCGCGGTCGAGCACCTGGCTGCCGCCGATGCCTGAGGCTAAGCCGCAGGCCTTGGATCTGCGTCAGAATTACGTGCACCTGGACAACGACGGCGGTGCCGAGGCCGTCGAGGGTGGGCCCGTCTTCTGGCGCCGCCTGATGGCCGGCGAGGCCCGCTACGAGGGCCGCCTGGTCACGGCCTCCGACCTGACGGAGGACATGGCGCACTGGGAGATGCACCCCGCGGGCGAGGAGCTGCTGCTCTGCCATTCCGGCCGCTTCGAGGTCGTCCTCGAGGGGCCCGAGGGCGAGGCGACGGTCGAGCTCATCGGCGGTCAGGCCTTCGTCGTCCCGCGCGGCGCCTGGCACCGGCTCCGGGTCCGCGAGCCCGGACGGGTAGTCTTCGTCACCTGGGGCGAGGGCACGCGCCACCGGCCCCTCTAGCGGTTTGCTCAATCAGAGGCCAGTCCGGCTCAGCTCTCGTAGCTGCCGTCGACCTCGATCTCGATCAGGGTCGGGGCCGCGGCATCGAAGGCCGCGTCCAGGGCCGCGCCCAGCGGGTCCGGCGAATCCAGGAGCTCGTAATCGCAGCCGAATGCCTTGGCCAGGTCGCGGAAGTTCGGCGGCTGCAGGTTGACGGCCTGAGGCGGGACCTCCAGGCGGCGCATGTGGAAGTCGATGGCGCCGAGCAGGCGGTTGTTCCAGATCACAACGGGCAGGGCGAGCCGCTGCTCGACCGCGGTGCCGAGCTCCTGCAGGGTGAAGCCCAGGCCGTAATCGCCGGCCAGGGCCACTACCTGGCGCTCCGGCGCGGCTAGCTTGCCGCCGATGGCCGCGGGCAGGGCGTAGCCCAGGGTCCCGAAGCCGACCGGGTGCAGCCAGGTCCCGCCGCGCCGACATTGGAAGTAGCGGTTGCCGGTGTAGGCGAGCTGGGTCATGTCGGTGAAGATCGCGGCCTCGTCGTCGAGGGACTCGCGCAGGGCGTCCAGGTGGGCGCAGAAGGCCGGCCGCCGTTCCCGCATCTCGCCGCGCAGGCCTTCGCGGAGCGCGGCCACGTCGTCGCGCCAGGGCGGCCGCGCCGGGTCCTCCGCCATGACCTCCAGGACCTGGGCCACGGCGGTTCGGGCGTCGGCCAGCAAGGCCAGGCTCGCCGGGTGGTCGCGGACCAGCACGTCGGGGTCGAGGTCGATGCGGACCAGGTCCGGGCGGATCTCGAGGGGCCGGTTGAAGTGGTCGAGATAGGCCAGCTCCGTGCCGACGGCGACGACCAGGTCGGCCGCGTTCATGACCGGGTTGACCACCTCGGAGCCGAGCGCGGAGCCGAGCGCCAGCGGCCCTGCCTCGGAGACGATGCCCTTGCCGGCGACCGTCGTGACCACGGGCGCGGCCAGCTTCTGGACCAGGGCGCGCAGTTCATCCTGGGCGCCGAGCGCACCGCCGCCCAGGATGAAGAAGGGTCGCTCAGCCGCGCGCAGCCGCCCGACAAGGGCTTGCAAGGACCCCGGCGACAGCCCGGGGCGGGCGATGGCGCTGCCGGCGGCGGGCCGCGGGGCGACCTCGGCGGCCGCGACGTCGAGCGGCAGCTCGACCACCGCGGGCCTGGGGCGCTGCGCGCCCATGCGCGCGAAGCTGAGGTCGAGTGCGGTGCCGACCTCGGCGGGGTCGTGGACCGTGATCACCGAGTCGACCACGCCCTCCAGCGCCCGGCGCTGGTCCTTCAGCTCGTGGATCTCGCCGCGGCCGAGGCCGAGGTCCCGGCGGTCGTTGACCGTCGCCAGGACGATCATCGGCACGCTGTCGGAATAGGCCTGGCCGATGGCGGTCGCGGCGTTCAGCAAGCCGGGCCCGGTGATCAGCAGGCAGCCCGCCGGGCGGCCCGCGACCCGGGCGAAGCCGTCCGCCATGAAGGCTGCGCCCTGCTCGTGGCGCACCGCGACGTGGCGCAGCGGGGTCTGGGCCAGCCCGCGATAGAGGTCGAGGGTGTGGATCCCTGGGATGCCGAAGACCGTGTCGATGCCGTGATCGACCAGGGCGTTCAAGGTCGCCTGGGCGCAGGTTATCCGGTCGATGTCGTCTTGAGTCATGATCTCGGCTCCGGATTGGGTCGGCTTGCCGGGCTCAGTGAAGCCCGCCGCCGGAGCGCGGGCAAGTCCTGGCTGCGGGCAGCCCCGCAGGCGGTGCCTGCAGGCGGCCGCGTTGCCGCCCGATGCGGTTTCGGCGCAGACTGAAGCTGCAGAGGCTAGAGATAGGAGGCTTGTCATGAAGATCTGCGTGGTCGGCGCCGGCGCCATCGGCGGACTCCTGGCGGCCAGGTTCGCTGATGCGGGCGAGGAGGTCACGGTCGTCGATCAGGGCCGGCATCTGGCGGCGATCCAGGCGCAGGGCCTGAAATTGATCTGGGAGGACGGCCGGGAGTTCCTGGCCAGCAACATGACCGCGACCGACCAGATCTCCGAGGTGCCACCGCAGGACCTGGTGATCCTGGCCATGAAGGCGCACTACCTGGAGCAGGTGGCGCGCAAGCTGTCGAGCGCCCTAGGCCCCGAGACCATGGTCATGACGGTCCAGAACGGCATCCCCTGGTGGTACTTCCAGAAGCACGGCGGCCCCTACGACGGGCGCCGGATGGAGACCCTGGATCCGACCGGCGCCCTGACCGACAACATCGATCCCGAGCGGATCCTCGGCTGCGTCGTCTACCCGGCGGCGGCGGTCACCGAGCCCGGGGTCATCCATCACGTCGAAGGCGACCGCTTTCCGGTCGGCGAGCTCGACGGCCGCGAGACCCCGCGGGTCCGGCAGCTCCACGACGCCCTGGTCGAGGCCGGCTTCCGGTCCCGGGTCCTGGACGACATCCGCTCGGAGATCTGGCTCAAGGCCTGGGGAAACCTGTCCTTCAATCCGATCTCGGCGCTGACTCACGCGACCCTGGCCGAGATCTGCCAGTTTCCCGACACCCGGCGCCTGGCCGCGACCATGATGGCCGAAGCCCAGGCCGTTGCCGAGCCGCTCGGCATCAAGTTCCGGCACACGATCGAAAAGCGCATCGCAGGGGCCGAGGGCGTCGGCGCCCACAAGACCTCGATGCTCCAGGACGTCGAGGCCGGCCGTTCGCTGGAGGTCGAGGCCCTGATGGGCGCGGTGCTGGAGATCGGCCGCATGACCGGAACCCCGGCGCCGGCGATCGAGGCGGTCTATGCCTGCGTCAAGCTGCTGAACAGGACCATGTTGCTGCAGGGCGCCGGCGTCCGGGTCGGCGCGGCCGCCTGACGCGATACCGGGTCCGGACCGGTCGGTCGGGGCCGAACTCGGCCGCGGGGAGGCCCCGGCCTTGTTGCCGGACGTCAAAAGATCAGTTCAAAACTCCGTGAGGCCGGCTGTGCCGCTTAAGTCCTGGCGGCGCAGCCGATGGCGCGGCGCATTGTGCACAGTATATCTTCAATTTTGCTCGGGCTATGCAAGTAAAACGAATTGTTAACCGGAATATATTCAGCAAACTTCGTTGGATTTTAAGAAATACCTTGTGAATTACTTCACTCTTATATAAGTCTATATACCCAGCAGATGGGATGTCTGATTTTTTGGTCGGATCAGGGGAGGGAACAATGGCGCGAGGCTCATGGCTTCCTGTGTTTTTTGCTTGTGGAGTTGGCTTCTCTGCGACCGTTGCCGTCGGCCACGAAGCGCATTTTGACGACCGGCATCTGGAGCCGGTGCGCGCGTTCGCGGACTCGCAACTCAAGACCTGGGCCGCTGCGGCGATCTGCATCGATGCCGTGAAGGCTCAGAACCGTGAGATGTCGAACATCACCCAATGGGAGATCGATGTTCTCGACATCCAGTGGCGGCTCGAGACCGTGCGCAAGGTCAAGCCTCTGATCAATTCGGTCATGTCCAAGCAGCTCTCGCACTACCTGGCGCAGCTGAAGGAGAGCATGAGGGGCGCGGTGACCGAGATCGTGATCATGGACAGCAGGGGGCTGAACGTTGCCGCCAGCGACATCGACAGCGACTATTGGCAAGGCGACGAGGCGAAGTGGCAAAAGACCTACCTGGCCGGCCCTGGCAGCGTGTTCGTGGATGATGTCGAACTCGACACCTCGACGGACTTGTTTCAATCCGAGATCAGCATGGCGATCACGGATCCGGTCTCCGGCAAGGTGATCGGCGCGATCGCCGTGGGCATCGATCTCGATCGGCTTGCGGACAATGCCAAGTCGGCCGGCGACCCCGCAATCCTTCATCGTGCCGACGCCCGGCCCGGTGACGGGGATGTGGTCGGCAGTGGATTCAACTTCCTGGGTCTGGGCCAGGCTGCTCAATAGCTCCCTTCCACGGCAGCGCGCCGGCGCCGGGATCGGCACGGCAATTGGTTCCGCTTGATGCGGGTCGAGCAGCTTGTCCGCGTTCACGCGAGCGCGGGCTGCTCGGGCCTGCCCTTGTGACCGCCGCCATCAGCGCTTTCGTTTGAAGCCGGTGGTCAGGGTGCGGAACTCCGAGAGGTAGCCGCCGATATCCTCTCCCGGGACGATCCCGACGAACCTGAAGTAGCGCTGCTCGTCCAGGGCGACGGTGTGGAACAGCGCGCAGGGCTGACCGCTGTCCCGGTACCGGCAGCGGCTGACCGTCTCGTAGCCCGAGAGATCGTCCACCTCGATGAGCTTCTCCTGGTCGGTGCCGACGACCTCGACGGCGTCAATGGAGTTGATCAGTGCGTCGGAGTAGTCCCAAAGGCTGGCGGTCGGCATGTGCTGGAAGGAGGCGCTGATGACGAAGATGACCTTCTCGCCTTCCCTCGGCGCCGGCGTCTCGGCGTAGAGGACGGTGTTGCCGGCCTGGGCGTTGGCGATGCGAAAGCGCTCGGTCTCGATGGGTGTGAAGCCGAGGGCATCGACGGGATCGACGGAGGCCTCCACGGTCCGCAAGCTGAGGGCGCTGGCCCGGATCGTCGCCTCGCCCAGTTGCGCGACGGCCGCCTCCGGGACGGTGAAAGTAACAATTCCGGTCAAGGCGGGGGCGACGATCACGACCAGCCATTTACGGTATCGGACGCCGGCCGCCGACTGTTCGGCCGTGATCAGGGCGCCCCGGAAGGGCGTGCCGTTCAGTTCTTCGTAGCTCTGCATCGTCAGGCCCCTTGCCGCGAGGGCCTCGGGAGAGAACCCGCCGCGGAGCTGTGCGTAGGCGACGGGCGGCATTTCGCCGAAGAGGATCGACGCCCCGAGCTCCGGGTTCTCGAA
>JASJAL010000009.1 GCA_030067055.1 Kiloniellales bacterium
TGAGCGGCCCGGGCCCGCGCAACCTGATCACCGACGTGCCGGGCCTGCGGGTCGGCAATGCCGGGGACGACGCGTTGCGTAGCGGGGCGACCGTGGTCCTGCCGGAGGCGCCGGCGGTGGCGGCGGTCGACGTCCGCGGCGGCGGCCCCGGCACGCGGGAGACCGATCTCCTCGACCCGGCCGGCCTGGTGCAGGCGATAGATGCCCTGGTGCTCAGCGGTGGCTCGGCCTTCGGGCTGGCGGCGGCGGACGGCGTGATGGGCTGGCTCAAGGCGCAAGGCCGCGGCTTCGCCGTCGGCGGCGCCCGGGTGCCGATCGTCCCGGCGGCCATCCTCTTCGATCTCAACAACGGCGGCGACAAGGACTGGGGTTCAGACTCGCCCTATCACCGCCTGGGCGCGCAGGCTGTGGAATCCGCCGGAGCTGACTTCGCCCTGGGCAACGCCGGCGCAGGCCTGGGCGCCACGGCCGGCCCGTTCAAGGGCGGACTGGGTTCGGCCTCGATGCGAGACGGCGCGGTGACGCTCGGTGCCCTGGTGGCGGTCAACAGCCTGGGCAGTGTGACCTTTCCGGAGGATCCGAGCTTCTGGGCTTGGCCCTTCGAGCAGGCCTCGGAGTTCGGTGGATTGCCGCCGCCGAGGGCCGTGCCGAGACCCGAGGCGCTGTCGGCCCTGGCGCCGCCCGAGGCCGGAAACACCACACTGGCGGTGGTCGCGACCGATGCCGTTCTGACCCGGGTCCGGGCCAAGCGCTTGGCGGTCATGGCCCAGGACGGTCTGGCGCGGGCGATCCGCCCCGTGCATACGCCCTACGACGGTGATACGGTTTTCGCGCTTTCGACCGGGCAGCGCGCATTGGAGGATCCCGAGGCAGACCTGGCGCGGCTGGGCATGCTGGCGGCCGATTGCCTGGCGCGGGCGGTGGCCCGTGCCGTCTTCGAGGCGGAGAGCCTCGGCGGCGTGGTCTCCTATCGGGAGCGCTTCGCCGAGGACATCGCGGCCCGCAAGGCCGCGCAAGGATAGGGGAGGGAGAGATGAGGGCGCTGTTTTACGGCCTGGCCCTGGCGACCCTGGCGCTGGTGGCGCCGTCGGCGCAGGCGGCCAAGACCGATCTGGTGATGGGCATGGTGCTGGAGCCGCCGCACTTGGATCCCACGGCCGGCGCGGCCGCGGCGATCGACGAGGTGGTCTATGCCAACGTCTTCGAGGGCCTGACCCGGATCGACCGCGACGGCGCCGTGCAACCGGCCCTGGCCAAGAGCTGGACGGTCTCCGACGACGGCCTGACCTACAGTTTTACCCTGCACGAGGGTGTCAGCTTTCACGACGGCTCTAGCCTCGAGGCCTCGGACGTCGTCTTCTCCCTGGACCGCGCACGGGCCGAGAACAGCGTCAACGCGCAGAAGGCGCTCTTTGAGCCGATCGAGAGCGTCGCCGCGCCGGATGCGGCCACCGTGGTGGTCACCTTGAAGCGGCCGACCGGGCATTTCCTCTTCAACCTGGGCTGGGGCGACGCCGTGGTGGTGGCCCCGGAATCGGCCGACGGCAACAAGGCCAAGCCGGTCGGCACCGGCCCCTTCAAGTTCGATCGCTGGGTCCAGGGCGACCGGGTCGAGCTGGTCCGCAACCCCGATTACTGGGGCGACGCGGTCGAACTCGAACGCGCGACCTTCAAGTTCATCCCGGACCCGGCGGCCGCGGTCGCGGCCATGCTGGCCGGCGACGCCGACGCCTTCGCCAACTTCCCGGCGCCCGAGAGCCTGGGCCAGTTCGAGGCCGACCCGCGCTTCAAGGTGGTCATCGGCAGCACCGAGGGCGAGACCATCCTGACCATGAACAATGGCAAGGCGCCCTTCAGCGATCTGAAGGTGCGCCGCGCCGTGGCTCACGCCCTGGACCGAAAGGCCATCATCGACGGTGCGATGTTCGGCTACGGCACCCCGATCGGCAGCCACTTCGCGCCCCACCATCCGGCCTACGTCGACCTGACCGATCGCTACCCTTTCGATCCGGAGAAGGCCAAGGCGCTTCTCGCCGAGGCCGGCCTGGCCGACGGCTTCAAGGCGACCATCAAGCTGCCGCCGCCGACCTACGCCCGGCGCGGCGGCGAGATCATCGCCGCCCAGCTCGCCAAGGTCGGGATCGAGCTCGAGATCATCCCGGTTGAATGGGCGCAGTGGCTGGAGCAGGTCTTCCGCGGCAAGGACTACGACCTCACCATCGTCTCCCACACCGAGCCCATGGACATCGGCATCTACGGCCGCGACGACTACTACTTCGACTATCAGAGCGAGGCCTTCAAGACGACCCTGGCCAAGCTGGACGCGGCGGTGGAGGAGGGCGAGCGCTACAAGCTGATGGCCGAGGCGCAGCGCCAGATCGCCGAGGACTCGGTCAACGGCTTCCTGTTCCAGCTCGCCAAGCACGGGGTCTGGAACGCCAAGCTCCAGGGCCTCTGGGCCAACAGCCCGGTCCAGGCCAACGACCTGACCGAGGTGTCCTGGAGCGAGTGACGCGGGCGGCTGCCCGCGGCGCTGCGCGTCCGGGGGAGGGAGTCTCGGTGTTGCCTAGCGGAGCGACGATGGGGCATTCCTTCGCCTATCTGCGGCGGTCGTCCTAAGCGATGGCCCTGTTCCTCGTCAAGCGCCTGATCACCCTGGTCCTGACGCTCTTCGTCGCGGCGCTGGTGGTCTTTACGGTGCTCGAGGTGCTGCCGGGCGATCCGGCGGCGATCATCCTGGGCACCGGGGCGCAGCCGGACACCTTGGCAGCGCTGCGCAAGGAGCTGGGTCTCGACCTGCCGGCGCCGGTGCGCTTCTTCGACTGGCTGGGCGGGCTGCTGCAAGGCGACCTTGGCCAGAGCTACACCTACAGCGTGCCGGTCGCGGAGTTGATCGCCGACCGGGTGGCCGTAAGCCTGCCCCTCGCCGTGATCGCGATCTTGCTCTCGACCGCCATCGCGATTCCGCTCGGCGTTCTGGCGGCCGCGCGGCACAAGCGATTGGCCGACCTCTGCGTCATGGGCTTCAGCCAGATCGGGGTCGCGATTCCCAACTTCTGGTTCGCGATCCTGCTGATCCTGCTCTTCGCGGTCGGCCTGCGCTGGCTCCCGGCCGGCGGTTTCGCGGGCTGGGACGCAGGATTGGGGCCGGCGCTGAAGTCGCTGCTGCTGCCGGCGGTCGCTCTGGCTTTGCCCCAGGCGGCGATCCTGGCGCGGGTGACCCGCTCCTCGGTGCTCGAGACCCTGGGCGAGGACTACGTCCGCACCGCCCGCGCCAAGGGGCTCAGCCGCGGCGCCGCGCTTTGGGGCCATGCCCTGCGCAACGCCCTGATCCCGGTGGTCACCATCATGGGCTTGCAGTTCTCCTTCCTGCTCGCCGGTACTATCATCATCGAGAACGTCTTCTACCTGCCCGGGCTCGGCCGGCTGATCTTCCAGGCCATCGCCCAGCGCGACCTGATCGTGGTCAAGGACCTCGTCGTGCTGCTGGCCGGTGCGGTGGTGCTGGTCAACTTCACGGTCGACCTGCTCTATGCCGCGCTCGACCCGCGGCTGCGCGGAGGCGTCGAAGGTGCTTGAGGCAGGACGCGAGCTGCTGCGCGAGGGCCTGCGCCACCGCTCCTTCCTGATCGGCGGCCTGCTCACCTTCGCCTTCCTGGCGATGGCGGCGCTGTCGCTGGTCTGGACGCCCTACGGCGTCGCCGAGATCGACGTCGCCGGCAAGCTGCGGCCGCCCTCGGCGGCGCATTGGCTGGGCACCGATCACTTCGGCCGCGACATCCTCTCGATGATCATGGCCGGTGCGGTCAATTCCATCGTCGTCGCCCTGGTCGCGGTCGGCATCGGGCTCGGCTTCGGCGTGCCCCTGGGCGCGCTGGCGGCGGCGCGCGGCGGCTGGGTCAGCGAGGCGGTGATGCGATTCTCCGACTTCGCCTTCGCCTTTCCGGCGCTGCTGACCGCGGTCATGATCACCGCCCTGCTGGGCCCCGGGGCGGTCAACTCGATCATCGCGATCGGGATCTTCAACGTCCCGGTCTTCGCCCGCCTGGCACGCGGCGCCGCGCTGTCGGTCTGGCAACGCGAGTTCATTCTGGCCGCCCGGGTCGCCGGCAAGGGCCAGGCGCGAGTGACCGTCGAGCACGTGCTGCCCAACATCGCCAGCGTCTTGATCGTCCAGGCGACGATCCAGTTCGCCCTGGCGATCCTGGCCGAAGCCGGCCTGAGCTACCTGGGCCTGGGAACCCAGCCGCCGGCGGCGAGCTGGGGCAAGATGCTGAACGACGCCCAGACCTTCATGTTCCAGGCGCCCTACCTGGCGATCTTTCCGGGCTGCGCCATCGCCCTTACGGTGCTGGGCCTCAACCTGCTGGGCGATGGCCTACGCGACATCCTCGACCCCAAGCTCAGGCGGGCGCGCTGACCATGGCCTTGCTCGAGATCGAGGGACTGGACGTCGCGATCGGCACTCCTCTGGGTCCGGTCGAGATCCTGCGCGACGTCGGACTCACACTCGAGCGTGGCGAGAGCCTGGGCCTGGTCGGCGAGTCCGGCTGCGGCAAGTCGATGACCGCACTCGCGATCCTGGGCTTGCTGCCCGCGGCGGCGCGGGCCAGTGGGCGGATCGTCCTGGAGGGGCACAACCTGCTGGAGCTCGGCGAGGCCGAGCTCTGCCGCCTGCGCGGCCGGCGCCTCGCCATGGTCTTCCAGGAGCCGATGACCGCGCTCAACCCGGTCCGCAGCATCGGCGACCAGGTGGCCGAGGGCCTGCGTCTGCACCTGGGGCTCAACGGCCGCCGCGCCCTGGACCGGGCCGCCGCCTTGCTGGAGCGGGTCGGACTGCCCGAGTCGGACTTCCCGCTCGGCCTCCACCCGCATCAGCTTTCCGGCGGTCAGCGCCAGCGGGTGGTGGTCGCCATGGCCCTCGCCTGCGGCCCGGACATCCTGATCGCCGACGAGCCGACCACCGCCCTCGACGTCACCATCCAGGCTCAGATCCTCGACCTCATCGCCGAGCTCGCCGCGGACGAGGGCATGGCCCTGATCCTGATCTCCCACGACCTGGGTGTGATCGCCGAGATGACCGACCGCATGGCGGTGATGTATGCCGGCGCGATCGTCGAGAGCGGCCCGACCGCCGAGGTTTTCCGCAGACGGGCGCATCCCTACACCGAGGGCCTCTTCGCCGCGCTGCCCAGCTTGAATGCCGCGCCCGGCGATCGCCTCGCCTCGATCCCGGGCCAGGTACCGGATCCATTGCAACGGCCCCCGGGCTGTCCCTTCGCGCCGCGCTGCCCCCGTGCCAGCGGCGCCTGCGAGTCCGCGCCGCGCCGGACGGCGCTGGGTTCCGGCCACGAGGTCTCCTGCTACCATCCCCTGCGGGAGGCGACGCCGTGAACCCGCTCCTGCAGGTCGAGGGTCTTGTGCGGGACTACCGCCTGCCGCGACGGAAACTGCTGGGGCCGACGCCACGGCGGCGAGCGCTCTTCGGCGTCGACCTGGAGCTCGCCGCGGGCCGCAGTCTCGGCGTCGTCGGCGAGTCCGGCTGCGGCAAGTCGACCCTGGCCCGCGCCGTGGTGGCGCTCGAGGCGCCGACCCAGGGCCAGGTCCGCTTCAAGGGCAAGGACCTCTTCGCGCTTCGGCCGCCCGCGCTTCGACGCCTGCGGCGGCACTTCCAGATGGTCTTCCAGGACCCTTACGGTTCGCTCGATCCGCGCTACCGGATCGGGCGCAGCGTCGCCGAGCCGCTCGACGCGCTGGAAAGCGAGGTCAGCGCCGCGCGCCGCGAGCGGATCGCCGAGGCCCTGGACGCGGTCGGCCTCAAGGCGGCGGACGCCGCAAGGTACCCGCACGAGTTCTCGGGCGGACAGCGCCAGCGCATCGCCATCGCCCGGGCCCTGATCACGCGGCCGGAGCTGATCGTCGCCGACGAGCCGGTCTCGGCGCTCGACGTCTCGGTCCAGGCCCAGGTCCTGAACCTGATGCTCGATCTGCAGGAACGCCTGGGCCTCGCCTACCTCTTCATCAGCCACGATCTCTCGGTGATTCGGACCGTCGCCCAGGAGGTCGCGGTGATGTACCTCGGCCGGATCGTCGAGCAGGGGCCGAGCCAGGCGGTCTTCGCCGACCCGGCGCATCCCTATACCCGGGCCCTGATCGAAGCGGTGCCGCGGCCGGATCCTGCCCGCCGCCGGCGGCCCGGTCAGGTGGCGCGGGAGGCCAAGCCCGGCGGCCCCGCCGGCCCGGGCGTGGGCTGTCCCTATGCTGCCCGCTGCCCCTTGGCCGAGGCCCGCTGCCGGCAGGAACCGCCGTCGCTGCGGCCGCTGGGCGCGGACCGGCACGTCGCTTGCCACCTGGCCTGAGTCCCGGCTGGAACGCACCGGCTCTGGCCGCTTGGCGGCGCGATGACTACATTGGGGACAAAGGGGAGGACCGCATGATCGTCGAGCAGATCTGGACCGCGAACGCCTATCGCAACTTCAACTACCTCATCGCCTGCCCGGAGACCGGCGAGGCCCTGGCCATCGATCCGCTGGATCACCGCAAGTGCCTGGCCACGGCCAAGGATAGGGGCTGGGAGATCACACAGATCCTCAACACACATGAGCACGGCGATCACATCGGCGGCAACAAGCCGATGATCGCCGCCACCGGCGCCAAGCTCCTGGCCCACGAGAACGCCCGCGACCGTATCCCTGGCATCGACCGGGGCCTGGGCGCCGGCGACGTGATCAAGGTCGGCAAGACGGTGGAGCTGGAATCCCTGGACACCCCGGGCCACACCATGAGCCACGTCTGCCTGCTGTCCCGCACCGATCAGCCGGCCTTGTTCTGCGGCGATACCCTGTTCAACGCCGGGGCCGGCAATTGCCACAACGGCGGCCATCCCAACGAGCTTTATCACACCTTCGCCGAGCAGCTGTCGCAGCTGCCGGACGAAACCTTGATCTATCCGGGCCACGACTACATCGCCAACAACCTGCGCTTCACATTGGACCGCGAGCCGGACAACCCACGGGCGCCGGGCCTGCTGGCCGAGATCGAGGATCAGGATCCCGGCCAGGCCCTGGTCACCACCCTGGCCCTGGAAAAGGAGGTCAACACCTTCTTCCGCTTGCACAATCCGGGGGTCATCGCCCGGCTGCGCGAGGTCTTCCCGGACCTGCCGGATGAGCCCGATGCAAAGACCGTGTTCTTGAAGCTGCGTGAACTGCGCAACAGCTGGTAACGGGGTCGAGGGTGAGCGGAGCCGACGGCGAGATCACCATGAGCGGCTACCGCCCGGGTGCGCTCGGATGGGCGGTCCAGACCCAGGCGGCCTATTACGGCCGACACTGGGGTTTCGGAGTCTACTTCGAGGCCAAGATCGCCGCCGAGCTGGCTGAATTTCTGAAGCGTTTCGACGAGAAGCGGGACCTGTTCCGGCTCGCGCTCGCCGGCGAGCAAATCCTGGGCACGATCTCGGTCGACGGCAACGACGCGGCCGGCAAGGGTGCGCACCTGCGCTGGTTCATGGTCGATCCGGCCGCCCAGGGCAGGGGCGTCGGCCGGCGACTGCTCGACGCCGGGCTCGGCTTCTGCAGCGCCCGAGGCTATCCCCGGGTCTACCTCTGGACCTTTGCCGGGCTCGACGCCGCTCGACGGCTCTACGACGATGCCGGCTTCCAGGTGGTCGAGGAGCAGGACGACGAACAATGGGGCAAGACCATGCGCGAGCAACGCATGGTCTTGCAGCTCTAGCCACGACCTATCGGGACAAGGCGTTCAGCTTGCCGCGTTCGTCGAGCAGGCAGAGGTCCTCGTAGCCGCCGATATGCTCGCCGTCGATGAAGATCTGCGGGATCGCCGTGCTCCGCGGCAGGCGGCGCAGCAACTCCTCGAGCTGTGCCGGATCGGCGGCGATGTCGAGCTCCTGGTAGGCCAGGCCCTTGCCGTCCAGCAGTTCCTTGGCCCGCAGGCAGTAGCCGCAGTTCGGCGCCGAGAAGATCTCGATTCTTGCCATAGTTCGGTCTCAGTGGTTGATGTGGAGGATCGGCTCGACGCCGTCGAACATCGGCTCCAGCACGACGCCCATGGCATCGCCGAACTTGGACACGAAGATGTAGGTCGCGATGACGAAGGCGGCCTCGACGATCTGCGCGTCGGTGAAGTGCTTGTGAAGTCGGTCCCAGAGGTCCTTCGAAAGCCGGTTGGCATCGACGCCGATCTGCACCGTGAGATCGAGAAGCGCCTTTTCGCCCTCGGTGAAATGCGGGCTGGTCTTGTACTTGTCGCCGTCGATGTCGGCGATCTTCTCCTCGGAAATGCCCAGCATCATCGACAGTCGCTCGTGCTGAACGACGCAGTACTGGCAGTCGTTGCGCTGGGTCGCCTTGAGGATCAGCAGCTCCTTGGTGACCCAGTCGATGTGGCCGTCCTTCAGGATCGCCATGATCAGGTCGGTGAAGGCAACCCCCAGCTCGGGCGTGTGGCCCAGGACCTTGAAGATGTTGAGCAGGGCTTTGAAGCGGTCTTCGGCCTTGTCGTAAAAGGCGTTCGTCATGGCATCGGCCTGCTCGCGCTCGACGTAGGATACGGTCATCTTTGCCTCCCTTGTTTTGACTGAGCGTTCCAAACTGGTGAAATAAAGAGCCGGCTAGCCGATCAGCGCCTCCGCCTGGTGGCGCAGGGAGCGGAGCAGCGCCGGCTCCGGACGGCTGCGCGAGAGCACCCGCAGGCCGATGAAAAGGCCGAGCAGCGACCGCGCGGCCTCGCCGGCCTCGACCGTGTCTGGGATCTCGCCGTCGCGCTGGCCGGCCTCGATCCGCGCCCGGAAGAAGGCCTCCATCTCGGCCAGGCCCTGGGCCACGATCCCCGCGATCTCCTCGTCGTGGGGCGAAAGTTCCAGCGCCGTGTTGACCAGCAGGCAACCGTCGCGCGAGCCCTGGTCGAGGGCCGCCGCGACGGCGCCGTCGAAGGCGGCGAGGATCGATTCCCGGGGCGAGTTCGCGGCGGCCAGGGCCGCGACCCAGGCCTTGCGCTCCCGGGCGTCATAGTGGCGCAGCGCCTGGATGAAGAGGCTGCGCTTGTCGCCGAAGGTGGCGTAGAGGCTGCCCCGGTTGATGCCCATGCAGTCGACGAGGTCCTGCATCGAGGTCGCCTCGTAGCCGCGCGCCCAGAAGGCGCGCATGGCCCTGTCGAGCACCGCCTCGCTGTCGAACCGCTTCTCCCAGGGCATGCCGGGCCTCCTCGCCGCTCAGGCTAGGATGTTTGGAACGATCGGTCAACAAGGGGTCGGCGACTCCGACATTGCCTGGGCCGCGCGGCTGTTGGACTGGAAGTCAGTTCTGAATTGGAGTCATGGCCGGGCTTGACCCGGCCATCCATGGTGCCAGCGTGGCGATGGATGCCCGGATCGAGTCCTGGCATGACATGGGAGAGGTCGACCGGAGAGAAGTGCCGCCTAGCCGTTTTCCCTGGCGGCGAAGTCGAGGGCCTGGCGGGCGGTGCGACGCAGGTGCTTGCGCTTGATCGGCGTGGAGAGGAAGCGGTTGATCGCGGCTGCCAGCAGGGCAGCGGTGTCCTCGCCATTGTTCGCCAGGGCCCAGCGCGCCTCGTTGCGGGCCGCGAGCACCGTCTTCAGCAGGTGGACCGAGACGACGTATTCCGGCTGGTTGTGGTCGAAGAGGCTGTCGAGGGCCTGCTGGAAGAAGTACTCGACGTCGTCGACCAGCCAATCCTTGAGCTTCACCTTGTCGTCCAGGTAGCCGGCGTTGCGTCCCGCGAAACAGGCCAGTTGCAGCAGCCCGGCCGGCCAGCTCTCGGCGAACTTCTGACACTGGCAGCGCAGGGCCGTCGCGAAGGTGATGCCGTGGGTGAGATCGAGCCAGCCGACGTTGGAGGCGAAGCTGCCGTCGACGTGATTTTGGTAGTCGGTGTCGAAGCAAAGCAGGTTGAAGGCGTTCGCGCCGAGCAGGGTCAGGTAGAGCTTCTCCGGCGCCGCCTTCTTGTAATCGAGGGTCAGCGCCAGGGCCTTGTCGACGTCGAGGCCCTTGTAATCCGAGATCTTGGGTGGCTTGAAGCGGCCGAAGCTTGGCTTGAAGCCGTCTGTCCAGGACTGCAGTGCGGCGTGGTAGCCGGCGAAGCGAGGAACCATGTCTTCGCGCTGGGCGAAGATGATCGAACGCACCAGAGGCAGCATCACCCGGGTCGTGATTTCCGGGCCGAGGTGGGCGATCAGCTCGCCCGTCTTGCGGACGTAGACCAGGGAATTGCCAAAGCTACTGAAGTGGGCCAGCGCGGCCTGGGTGAGCGCCGCCTCGAACTCGGCGAAGGTACGGCCTTCGCCCAGCCCGCCCCGCAGGTTGGCGATGGCGACGGCCTCGTCCTCGTCCTCCATGGCCTGCAGGAAGACCGCCTGGTCGTAGGGCTCTTCCAGGGCCGAATAGGGGTAGATCTTCTCGCGCCGGACCTCGTAGGAGATGTGGCCCATGGCCTCGAGCAGGCAGATCAGGCGGTCCTCGGGCTCGCCCGGCCGCTCCTCGTAGAGGGACAGCCAGTCGGCGGCGCCGGCGTAGGCATGGCCCGTGCCGAATTCGAGTCGGTCGCAGGACCAGCCGATCGCAGCGCGCATCGCTTCTAGCGGGTCGCCCTCGAGATGGGTGAGCCGGGCCAGTTCCCGCGCCATGTGCTGAAAATCGTGGTTGTCGAAGGCGTTGCAGAGGTGGAACAGGACGGTCTGCCGCTGGTGCTCGACCGGCGGCTCCATGAGGTCGACGTAAACGTCGCCCTCGCGTTCCTCGACCGGATAGACGCGCAGCGCGTCGCCGCCGTGAACGTTGGTGCCGGTGAAAAGATCGAACTTCCAGTTGTGCTGGCTGCAGGTCAGCACGCCGTCACAGTCGACCTTCCCCTCGCCCAGAGGGTAGCCCTCGTGCGGACAGCGGTTGTTGCAGGCGAAGATGCCGTCCTCGGTCAGGAAGATCGCAAGCTGCCGATCGCCGAGCTTCACGACGGCCTGCTTCTTCTCCCTCAGCTCATCGGTGGCGATCGCCTTGGTCCAAAGACCCATCTGCATGTTGGATAGCCCTACTGATTCGATTGAGGAATTTAGAACTAGATCCTTAATATTTTCCCAGAATCTCGGGATTTCAGGGCACTTGCCGGATTTCTTGCCGATAGCGTTCGGCCTCCTCCAGCAGCCAATCCCGGAAGGCCCTGACCTTCGGCCGCTCGGCATTGGCCTCGGGGCAGACGATGTAGTAGGCGAAGTCGCTGGGCACGGCGAAGGCCAGGGGCCGGACCAGGCGTCCGGCGCTGAGGTCCGACTCCGCCAGCACCCGGCCGACCAGGGCCACGCCCTGGCCGTCCAGCGCCGCCTGGATCGCCATGGAGGTCGGGCTGAAGCGCGGCCCGCGGGTCCAGTCGACGCTCTGGACCCCGGCGGCCAGCAGCCACATCCGCCAATCCGGTACCGGCTGGCCGAACATCGGCGTGTCGTCGTGAATCAGCGTGAAATGCTCCAGGTCCTTGGGACGCTTGAGCGGTGGCTTGTCCTCCAGCAGGGCCGGGCTGCAGACCGGCACGACCTCCTCATGCAGCAGCAGTTCGGCGCTCAGGTCCGGATAGCGACCCTGGCCGTAGCGGATGCCGATGTCGACCTGGTCGCGGTCGAAATCCACCAGCCCGACCGAAGCCGCGACCCGGGCGTCGATGTCCGGGTGGGTCTGATGGAAGCGCTCGATCCGGGGTACCAGCCACTTGGCGGCGAAGGAGGGCGCCGCCGAGACCGTTATCAGGCCCCCGGTTTCCAGATCCCGGATCCGGGCGATGCCGGCGGCCAGGTAGTCGAAGCCGCTGCGCAGGTCGGGCAAGGCCGCCTGGCCGGCCTCGGTCAGCCGGATGCTCCGCTTGCCGCGCTGGAACAGTGCGACGCCGAGATAGTCTTCCAGCCCCTTGATCTGATGGCTGATGGCGGCCGGGGTGACGTGCAACTCCTGCGCCGCCTTGGCGAAGCTGAGATGGCGGGCGGCGGCCTCGAAGGCGCGCAGGGCGTTGAGCGGCGGCAGACGGCGCGACACGGCGATCTCCAAGATTAGTAAAACTAACCTCACTCCCGATGAATACTCGTTTGTCCAGTGGGAGAATTCAAATCAAATTTATGGACAAGAACTGAGATCTGGTGAAGCAATCTAATCGATTCCGTTAGAAAATCTTATCTTAGTCGATTCTGCCTCGACGCGAGAGGAGGACCCAGATGCACCGAAAGCCGACAGACCCGACGATGGAATTGAATGCAGCCAACTTGCAGAGCCTCATGGCACGCGGCCGTCGTCTGCGCGCCGAGGCCTTCCATGCCGCCCCGGGGAATGCGGCGCGCTTGGCCGGGCGCCTGGCGCGGAGCCTCGGCTCCGGTGCCCTGGCGCTGGCCGGACGCTACCGCGCCTGGCGGCAGCGGCAGCTCGCGGTCGCCGAGCTGCTGGCCCTGAACGACCGGATCCTGCGAGACATCGGCCTCAGCCGTGGCGACGTCGCTCACCTCGTCCGTTTGCTCCGTCAGGGCGTCCCGGTCGAGCAGATCGCAGTCCGGGCCGAGTTGGTGCACCTGCCGCAAAAGCGGGCCCAATCCGCCCCTCCGCGCAAGCTGGCAGCCTAGGAGCCGAAGCAATGAATCCCTACCAGGCTTTCCCCTGTCTGAACCTGCCGCCATCGCCGGCGGGGCGGCCGTCGTCCTCGGACGGTGGCGGCGGTCTTTTGTTCAGCGTCCTGATTTTTCGTCTCTTCGCCGCAGCCGAAGCCCTGACGCGAGGCCTGACGCGGGCGGTTCGGGCCCGATGACCGCCCGGGCTCCGCTGCGCGACGCGCCGACTCTCTGGGCCCTGGCGGTGCGCCAGTCGATGGGAGCGGAGGCGGATGGATCGGCATCCACGCCGCAGCCCGGCGGCGCTCTGTGGCGCGAAGTCCTGCCGAAGGCAAAGGAAGCGGAGCCTGAGCTGTCCTTCTGACTCGCCGGGCCAATGCCGGTTGCAGGCGCAGCTTGCTATGCGCGTCCGACTGAGCCATCTATGAAGACATCCAGTGCAATCCCTTTGCTTTGCCCCGCCGCCTTTCTTGTGCGCGGGCCCGGAGGTCACAGATGGCTGCCGCCGAATCTCCCAATTCTCCCGGTACCCAAAGCGACGAATCCCAGGATCTCTGGGACAATCCCGCTGCGACCGACGGCTTCGAGTTCGTCGAGTACACGGCCGAGGATACCCAGGAACTGGATGTTCTGTTCCGCCGGCTCGGCTTCCGGGTGGCCGGCCGCCACCGCTCGAAGCGGGTCAGCCACTACCGCCAGGGCGACATCAACTTCATCGTCAACGCGGAGCCGGAGAGCTTCGCCCAGTCCTTCGCCAGGGTGCACGGCCCCTCGGCCTGCGCCATGGCCTTCCGCGTCGGCGACGCCGGCGCCGCCTTCGACCGGGCGCTGTCCTGCGGCGCCAAGCCCCACAAGGGCCATGTCGGGCCGATGGAGCTCAACATCCCGGCGATCAAGGGGATCGGCGACAGCCTGGTCTACCTGGTCGACCGCTACGGCGACCAGAGCATCTACGACGTCGACTTCGAGCCGGTCGAGGCGGATGGCGATGCCGGTGAGGATTGCGGCCTCACCTACATCGACCACCTGACCCATAACGTCTATCGCGGGCGCATGGACCATTGGGCCGGGTTCTACGAGAAGATCTTCAACTTCCGTGAGCTGCGCTACTTCGACATCGAAGGCAAGCTGACCGGCCTGCACAGCCGGGCCATGACCTCGCCCTGCGGCAAGATCCGGATTCCGATCAACGAGTCGGCGGACGACAAGTCGCAGATCGAGGAGTACCTCGAGGCCTACAAGGGCGAGGGTATCCAGCACATCGCATTGGGCACCGACGACATCTACGCGACGGTCGAGAGCCTGAAAGAACACGGCATCGAGTTCATGGCGCCGCCGCCCGACACCTACTACGAGGGGCTCGAGGCACGAGTGCCCGGGCACGGTGAGGACGTCGAGCGACTGCAGCAGAACGGCATCTTGCTCGACGGCGCCCCGACCGAGGGCGGCGGCATCCTGCTGCAGATCTTCACCCAGCTCGCCATCGGACCGATCTTCTTCGAAATCATCCAGCGCAAAGGCGACGAGGGATTCGGCGAGGGCAACTTCAAGGCGCTCTTCGAGTCCATGGAAGAAGACCAGATCCGCCGAGGTGTGCTCGATTCAGAAGCGTCGTGAGGCGCCTGGATCCGATCCGAGCCCGGTTCGCGTCGAACGACTCGTCCTCGCCCTTGCGCCGCCCTTGCCGCGGGCCGCGCCCTTTGCGACCGGCCGAGGGGTCAATCGCCGACCAGAGCCGATCTAGTCGCCAAGCAGCTTCTTCAGCGCGTCGACGGGGTTAGGTTGGTCCTCCTTCGCGCCACCGGCATCCGGTGTTTCTTCTCCACCACCCTGGCCGGTCAGGCCCTTCAGCAGCGATTCGCCGGCATCTTTGGCCCCCTTCAAGGCATCCTTGGGGCTCTCGGTGACCTTGCCGAGACCGCCGCCGATGACGGCAGCCAGATCGGGTCGGTAGGTGAGGTCGTGCCAGGGGCCCTCGACGATCACCGGCACGGCGATCCCTTTGAGCGCCGCCTCGCCGCCCTGGCCCTCGAGGGACCCCACGGCCTTGGGCTCGATCCGGTACTTGACGGTCCGCTTCGGCAGGTCCGCGGTACCGGCGCCGTTGACCCGCAGCAGCGGATTGAGCAGCAGCAGGTCGTCGTTCCGGAAATTCCCCCGGGTAATCTTGAAGGTCCCGGAAAGCTCCGCGAAGTCGGTCTTTTGGGCACCGCCGGTGTCGGTGAAGGCCGAGGTGACGTTGCGGATCATCTGGGCCAGGTTGATGCCCCGGATCGCGCCGTCGACGAACTTGATCGCGCCATCGCCATCGAGGGTCTGCACCATCGCCTTCTGGCTCTTGCCAGCGGCGCTAAGCGAGATCTCGATGTCGCCGCTGCCTTCCAGCCGGTCGAAGTCGGCGGCGTCGGTCAGCAAGGTCCCCGCGTTCACGCCAGTCAGGGTGAAGCTATTTCGCAGGCTCGGCGTCGCGCCGCGCCCGTCCAGTGCAAGCTCGGCATGACCGTTACCATCGTAAAGCTTGAGCTGCCTCAGATCCGCGGTCAGCAGACCGTTCTTGATGGCAACACCGAGCGCCGACTCGCCGATCTTGATCTTGCGGATCCGGATGCCCTGGACGGAAAGGTCGAAGTCCAGATTCACAGCGTGAAGGCCGGCGAGATCGATGGGTTCGTCGCTCCATTCCTGGGGTTTCGGCTTTTCGGCCGAACCGCCGCCGTCGCTCTTGGCGTCTTCGTCGGACGCGGCCCCGGTGGAAGCCGCCTCAGGCGGCAGGTATTTGTTGGCGTCCAAGACGTCGAGCTTGAGCTCGCCCCGGATGTCGGGCTTGGCGCCGGAAATGTCCGCGGTCACGGCCCCCTGGCCGGCCATGCCGTCGAGACCGATCTCGGCTTCGGTGAAGGCGAAGCGGGTGGGCGTGGCCGACAGCTTGCCCTTGATCGAGAAAGGCCCCAGGCCGTCGCCCTCCAGCTCGAGCGGCGTTCCGGCCCAGGCGGCGAGCTCGCGAATCGAAGGCACATCGAGGTCGACGGCTGCGGCCAACTGAACGCTCTCTGTCTTGTCCAAGCTGCCGTCGTAGCTGAGTCGCACCGGCTCGGACTCGATCTTCAGGCCGAGGCTGGTGGTGCCGCCCTCCAGCAGTGCCCGCGGGCGGTCGGCGGCCAGGTCCAGGCTGACCGTCTTGCCGTTCCAGACCAAGCCGCCTTCGGCCGTCAGCGGGCTGTCGAGGCTGGCTAGGGAGACATCCATGTTGACGTCCTCGACTTCGTAGGCCGCGCCGCTGCGGGCATCGCGATAGGCCAGGCGCCCGCCCTCGAGGCGGACTTCGCCGAGAGCGACGTTGGCGACCGCGGTCCCGCCGCCCTCGGCGGCCGGCTGTGACGGCTCCGTGGTCGAGGGCTCGGGCGCCTTGGCCTCGGCGGGCGCCGTCGCGGTCTCGAAGACCCAGTTCGGCCGGCCCTGGGCGTCGACCTCGAGCAGGATGTTCGGCCGGACCAGGACCAGGCGGTCGAGCTTCACCTCGCGCGACAGCAGCGGCAGGATCTGCAGCTGCACTGCGAGCTTCTCGATGCTTGCCATCTGCGGTTCAGCCGCGCCGGGCGCGTTGGCGAAGCTGACGTTCTCGACCTCGATCGCAAGCCGCGGCAGGAGGCTCAGGCTGATGTCGCCGTCGATCGTCAGCTCCCGGCCGGTGGCGTCGCGCGCCGCCGTCTGGATCTGTCCCTTGTAGGTTTCAATCGGGATGAAGGCCGGCGCCACCAGGAGGCCGGCGACGACCACCACGAGGATCACGGCTACCGCGATCAGCGTCTTTTTCATCGCATTTCCTCAGAAATCATCCCGGCTCGGCTCACCGTGCCTCCTGCGCCGCCCTTGTGGCGGAAGTGAGATCGCGCCAATGAAAAGAAGCCCTGCGGCCAAATCCGGCCGCAGGGCTCTAGCATACTGTCTTTTGACCTAACGCGAGAGCTCGATCTCGACGCGGCGGTTTCTCTCCTCCGGCTTGGGTGTGTTGATGATCGGCTTGTTCAAGCCGAAGCCGGCGCCGACGATCTTCTCTTTCTGGATTCCGCTCTCGATCAGGAAATCGGCCACGGCCCGATATCGTCTTTTGGAGAGCGCCTTGTTGTAGTCAGAAGGACCGACGAGATCGGTATGTCCGCCGAGGCTGATCGTCTGGAATCCCGATTTCTTGGCCTCCTCGATCATGTCGGTCAGGATGGCGCGAGCGTTCGGCGTCAACTCGGAGCGATCGAACTCGAAATTGACGACCCAGGGCCCGGATTTCGGTTGCGGTGGGGGCGGCGGCGCGGCGGCGGCCACCGGCCTATCCTCCAGCTTGGCCAGCGCGGTCATGAAGCCATCGCGGCAGGCGGCGATGTCCTCTGGCTGCCGGTTTTCCTCCACCTCCTGGATCCAGCAATCGTAGCTGACCTGCGCCTCGGCAGCCTCGATCGGCTTCCTCTCGGCTGCGCCATCGGCCAGCGCCGCCATGAGGCGTTGACGGTTGTCGGCCATTTCCCTGAGCTTGTCCCGCGGCACGCGGCGGTAGCTGATGTCATCGGGCTCGACGCCGCCACCCGTGCCCGAGGCGACGGCGCGCACCGCGAAGTCGTCTGAAGCCCGATAGTCGCCTTCGGCGAACTCTTTCCTGGATTGGTCGATGTAGCCCTCGTAGAGGCTTTTGTCGAAGGAAGAGCCTTGAGGCGAAACCCTTTCGGCCTCTTGAAGTTCTGTCCCGGTATCTAAGATCCCGCAGGCGGCCAAGAGAACCAGACCGAGGCAGGGTGGTACCAACTTAATCAATCCGTTCATTTCATTTTCTCCCGTGCAAGGAAAGTCTCAAGGCCTTATTCGGTCGGCCCTTAGCGACCGGATCGGCCGTGCAAAGATACACTTCCGTCCCGTCTGTCGTTTCCAACCTCGGCCCGGGCGAGCGGCGTTGCCATGATCCGGCTCGACGCGGGCCTGCGGTCATTCCGCCGCGGCAGCGGCGATCTTCTCCGAACCTCCCGAAGCTATGTGAATGCTGCGTTGCGGGTAGGGGATCGAGATGCCTTCGGCATCCAGGCGTTCCTTGAAGGCCTTGGTCAGATCGAACTTCAAGGGCCAGTAGTCGCCGGCGTTTACCCAGATACGGACCGTGATGTTGACCGAGGAGTCGGCCAGCTCTGAGACAACGACCATCGGTTCGGGGTCCTTCAGCGGCCGGCTGTCGGCGCCGATCACGCTGTGCACCGCCGCGATGGCCTGGTCCATGTCGTCCTCGTAGGCGATACCCAAGAGAAAATCGACCCGCCGTGTCGAATGGAAGCTGTAATTCTTGACCGCCGTGCCCCAGAGCTGGGCGTTGGGGGCGACGATGTGGACATTGTCCGGCGTTGCCAGTTCGGTCACGAAAAGAGTCACGCCCTTGACCGTGCCGGAAATGCCGCCCGCCTCGATAAAGTCGCCGACCCGGAAGGGGCGGAAGATCAAGAGCATGACGCCGGCGGCGACGTTGCTCAGGGTGCCCTGCAGCGCCAGGCCGATGGCCAGGCCGGCGGCACCGAGGACGGCGATCAGGCTCGCGGTCTGGACGCCGAACTGGTTGAGCACGGCGACGATTGTGATGACGATGACCAGATATCTGGCGAGGCTGGCGAAGAAGGTGCGCAAGGTGACATCGAACTTCTCGAACTTGGACAGCCCGCGGTCGACCGCGCGGCGCGCCCAGCCCGATAGCAGCCAGCCGATGACGAGGATGGCGATGGCGCCGATGACGTCCAGGCCATAGGTCGTCAAGAGCGTTGTCACCTCGGTAACGGCTTCCTGGATGGTGTTTTCCATCGTGTCGTTTCCCTCTCCTTACCCCCGTGTCGCTTTCAGGCCTGCCGCCATTCCGCGAGGGCTCGCCAAGCCGCTTCGCTGCGTCATTGGGGTTTCCGGGAGGAAACGCTCGACCGCTCGCGCGCCGCGAGGCGCGGTTAGAATGGAGTCGTCTGGGCATGAAGAAAAGCCATGGCGCGCCGCCCGATTGCTGGCTACCGGACACGCCGCCACTGCGCCTGCCGAAGGCGCTTCCGCCCCTGTCGTCACTCAATCCTCCCTACGACCTTTGGGCTAAACTTCGGCTCCGACCGTAAGGTCGCACCAAATGCCCCTCCCTTTATTCCTCCCCCAGGAAGGGCGTCAGCCCAATAACGTCCGTACGCCCAATCTCCCCGGGGCGCGCGGCACTAGATCGAAATTGATTTAAATATAAGGTATTGGGGCCGTCAATGATTCCGGACAGGAGATTTTGCTTTGCCTTGGGGAGCCAGGAGCAAACGCAGATCTCCAGCCGCCACGCTTCTTGCCTAGCACGAGAAATGGCCGAAAGATTCTTGGCGGAGTTGCGAATGATCTTTGCCTGCCAGAGCAATCGGCAGGCTTCGGAGGCTATATTCTCTTTGCTGCGCGGTGCGACCTCCGCCCTCTCGGGTGCTGCTTGGAGCAAAGTCGAAGACGCGCTTATGCCATAGGCTGTACGCGGAGGTTGCGGCTTCCGACCGGCTTCTCGTCTTGCCGGCGGCCCTGCTAGGCTGGCGACAGCGAGGGGTGGAGGCCGAATTGCGAACTCGGATAGCAAGGATTTCGGATGCGGCGGCGATCGCCGAGATCTACGCCCCCATCGTCCGCGAGACGGTGATTTCCTTCGAGGCCGATCCGCCCACGCCGGAGGAGATGGCCGAGCGCATCGAGGCCGGTCTGGCGAGCCATCCCTGGATCGTCGCCGAGGAGGCCGATTGCACCCTCGGCTACGCTTATGCCGGGCCCCACAGAAGCCGTGCGGCCTATCGCTGGGCCTGCGACGTCTCGATCTATGTCCGGCCCGAGGCGCAGCGGCGCGGCGTCGGCGCGGCGCTCTACCGGACGCTCTTCGAGACTCTCCACCGGCAGAACTTCGCAGCGGCCTACGCCGGAATCGGGCTTCCCAACGACGCCAGCGTCGCTTTGCACGAATCGCTTGGTTTCGCGTTGGTCGGGGTCTACCGGCAGGTCGGTTTCAAGTTCGGCGCCTGGCACGATGTCGGTTGGTGGTGCCGCCAGATACGCGATCTGGGGAAGCGGCCGCCGGAACCCATTCCGTTCTCGTCCTTGAAGGCGCAGGGGTCGTAGCCGCGGGATCTCCCTCTGAAGCGGCAGGGGCTCCTTGCGACCGCTTTTCCGTGGGCGTTTCGTGGCCGAGCGCAAGGATCGGGTAGTTTCGCGCCTTCGTTGGGTTATAGCCTGCCGCCCATCGAATTGGTGAGGGGATCATTGGAGATGAGCGAAGGACGCATGGGTGCCAGGGACTGGGGACTGCTGATCCTGCTGTCCTTGCTTTGGGGCGCGGCCTTCATCCTGACCGAAGTGGCGCTGCGCGATCTGCCGCCCTTCACCGTCGTATTGGGACGGATCGGCCTGGCGGCGCTGGCGATCAATCTCTTTCTCCTGGCCCGCGGTCAGCGTCTGCCCTTCGAACCCGGGCTTTGGGCGGCCTTCTTCGCGATGGGCGCGCTGAACAACGTGCTGCCCTTCAGCCTGATCGTCACGGGACAGGTGACCATCGACGGCGGCCTGGCGGCCGTACTGAACGCCACGACTCCGCTGTTCAGCCTGCTGATCGGTCACTTCATTACCCGCGCGGAGCGTCTCAACTGGCATCGGAGCCTGGGCATCGCCCTTGGCATCCTCGGGGTGATGATCCTGACCGGGCCGCAGGCCCTGCGCGGCCTGGGCGCGGTCGCGATCGGACAGTTCTTGGTCCTGGCCGCGGCGCTGTCCTACGCCTGCGCGGCGGTGTTCGGACGGCGCTTCGCGGGCCGGCCGCCGGTCGTTATCGCCGGCGGCCAGCTGACCGCGTCCACGCTGCTGATCCTGCCCCTGGCCCTGGTCATCGACCGGCCCTGGACTCTGGCGCCCGGCGTAGAAACCTGGGCGGCGTTGTTGGTCATGGCGGTCTTCGGTACCGCGGCGGCCTACGTGATCTACTTCCGGGTCCTGGCCAGCGCCGGGGCGACCAACCTGATGCTGGTCACACTGATGATTCCGGTCAGTGCGCTCGCCCTCGGCATGGCCCTGCTCGGCGAGCGGCCGGCCGCCGGCGAGTGGGCCGGGGCGGCCTGCATCCTCGGCGGCTTGCTGGTGATCGACGGACGCTGCTTCAGCTGGCGGCCCCGCGCAGCGCAGGGTCGAACGACCTGAGGAAACGCAACAGCACCCGGGCGGCGACGCCGGCATCCTCGGACGTGATCGCCTCCGCCGGGTTGTGGCTGATGCCACCGGTGCAGCGGACGAACAGCATGCCGATGTCGGCGATCTGGCGCAGGGCCATGGCATCGTGCCCGGCACCGCTGAACAGCCGGCGCGGCGCGATGCCCTCGGCCACGACCGCGGCCTCCAGCTGGTCCATCAGCCAGGGGCTGCAGGGACAGCCCGGCAGCTTGTAGCGGCGCTCGATCTCGAGGCCGAGCTCGCGCGTTGCCGCGATCTCCGACAGGCGGGCCTCCAAATCTCCGACGGCCTGCTTGAGCAGGTCGGCGTCGGGGGAGCGCAGGTCGATGGAGAAGCCACAGCCGCCGGGAATGACGTTGCTGGCGCCTGGCTCCACCGTCAGTTTCCCGACGGTGCCGACCAGCCGGTCGCTGGCCCGGCAGCGCGCCTCGACCGCCTGGATTCCCTCGGCCGCACCGGCCAGGGCGTCCTGACGCCGGTTCATCGGCACGGTGCCGGCGTGCCCGGCGACGCCCGTCAGGGTAACGTTCATGTTGGCGCCGTGGGTGATGTCGGTGACGATGCCGACTGGCAGGCCTTCGGCCTCCAGGACCGGCCCCTGCTCGATGTGCACCTCGACGAAGCCGTGCAGCTCCTCGGGATGGCGTGCGGCGCCCGGGAGGTCTTCTGGATCGAGCCCGAAGTCCCGCAGCGCCTGGGCCAGGGAGACGCCTTCCTCGTCAAGGCGCTCCAGGTCCTCGATCCGTGGCTGGCCGATGATCGCGGCGCTGCCGAAGAATCCGGTGCCGAAGCGCAGGCCCTCCTCGTCGCTGAAGGCGACGACCTCCAGCGCAAAGGGCAGGCGCTCGCCGGCGTCGTGCAGGACCTTGACGCAGGCCAGCGGGATCACCACGCCCATGATGCCGTCGTAGCGGCCGCCCTGGCGCACCGTGTCCTGGTGCGAGCCCATCATCAGCGCGGGCGCGCCCGGCTCGCTGGCCTCGTAGCGGCCGACCGTGTTGGCCGCGGCGTCCAGGCTCACGCTCATGCCGGCTTCGGCCATCCAGCCGGCCAGCAGATCGTGTGCCGCGCGATGTTCGGGCGTCGCCAGGCGTCGGGTCACGCCCGGTCCGCCCTCGCTTTGGCTGGCCAAGAGCTCGAGGCGGTCGAGGATTTCCTGGCCCCAGGTCGCGGCCGGCGGAAGAGAACTTGGATCGGTCATCGAATCTCGCTCCGGAATGGTCGCGCAGCTTAACAGAAGCCTGGCCACTTGGGCCTCTCTTCGCAGCCCGATGGTGGATCGAAGGCTCGACGATGCTTGACTCGGCCATTCATTTTGATAATTGTCGAAATATGAAAATGAATTCCGCGGTCACCGCTCTGGCGGCCTTGGCACAGGAAACCCGGCTCGCCGTGTTCCGCCTGCTGGTCGAGGCCGGACCGGGCGGCCTGCCCGCGGGCTTGATCGCGGCCCGCCTGGAAGTCGCGCCGGCAACGCTCTCTTTTCACTTGGGCCAACTGGAACGGGCCGGGCTGCTCACGTCCCACCGGAACGGTCGGCAGATCCTCTATGCCGCCGACATCGAGGGGACCCGCCGGCTCCTGGCCTTCCTGACCGAGGATTGCTGCGGCGGGCGTCCGGAACTTTGCGGCGGCCTGGCCCGGGCCGAGGGCCGCTGATTGAGGGCGCCAGGAGGGAAGAACTCGAGATGACGGATGAAGTCTACAAGGTGCTGTTCCTCTGCACCGGGAACTCGGCGCGCAGCATCCTCGCGGAGGCGATCCTCAAGCGCGAAGGCGCGGGCCGCTTCGAGGCCTACAGCGCGGGCAGCCAGCCCAAGGGCGAGGTCCATCCCTTCGCCATCGACCTGCTGCGCGACCGGGGCTTTCCGACCGCAGAGTTGCGCTCGAAAAGCTGGGACGAGTTCGCCGGACCGGAGGCCCCGGAACTGGACTTCGTCTTTACGGTCTGCGGCAACGCGGCCGGGGAGGTCTGCCCGGTCTGGACGGGCAAGCCGATGACCGCGCACTGGGGCGTCCCCGATCCGGCGGCGGCAGAAGGCAGCGAGGCCGAGCGGCGTGGCGCCTTCAGCGAGGCCTTCCGGATGCTGTCTGGCCGGATCGGCGCCTTTATCGAGATGCCGATCGCCTCGCTGGACAAGCTCTCCCTGCAGGCGGGCCTGCGAGAGATCGGCGACCAGGACAAGGTGTCGTCATGACCGAGGTCGGCAGCGTAACGGCGGAGGATGAGGCGGCGGAGGCCGCCGTCGACCTGCCGCGCCGGCTGGTCGCCGAGGGTCTGGGCACGGCCTTCCTGCTGGCGATCGTGGTCGGATCCGGGATCATGGGCGACCGGCTGTCCGGCGGCAACGTCGCCATCGCTCTGCTGGCGAACGCCGTCGCGACCGGGGCCGGACTGGCGGTCCTGATCCTCATCTTCGGCCCACTTTCCGGCGCCCACTTCAACCCGGCGGTCACCCTGGCCTTCCTGCTGCGCCGCGAGATCGGCGTCGCCGAATCCGTGGCCTATGTCCTGGTACAAGTGCTGGCCGCGGCCCTGGGGGTGATGGTCGCCCACGTCATGTTCGCCGAGCCGGTGATCCAGGCCTCGACCACCCTGCGCAGCGGCGGCGCGCAGTGGACGGCGGAGATTGTCGCGACCTTCGGTCTGGTGGCGACCATCCTGGGTTGCCTGCGCGCCCGGCCGGAGGCGGTGCCCTACGCGGTCGGGCTCTACATCACGGCCGCCTACTGGTACACGGCCTCGACCTCCTTCGCCAATCCGGCGGTCACCATCGGCCGCACCCTGACCGATACCTTCTCGGGAATCGCGCCCGGTGACGCGCCCGCCTTCATCCTGGCGCAGATCGTCGGTGCGGCCCTGGCCACCTGGGTCTTTGGCTGGCTGGCAGCGAGGCCGCGGTAGAGAATTCTAGGATTTCCGCCTGCCAATTATTCAGACCTGCCAGTAAGTCGTCGGCTCCGGGACGGGGGCGGTCAGACCGAAAGGATAGCGAGCGCCTGCCGAAAAAATAAACGCCCCGCTTTTCAGGGGGGCGCTGGACCCGCGCCTTTGCGCGAAGGCCGGTCGGGTGATCGGTGAATCGACCGATCCCCATGGCTACCTTAATCTCATCACCACAGGAACCAGCCGTTCACCTGAACCCATACTACATGGGTAATGATCGCAAGTAAACAAGCCCATGGTTAAAGCTTCATAAATGTCACATGAAGATCCCGAGTCAATCGACGGTAAACAGCCGCAGTATCAGCCTTTTCGGTGGTCAAGCGAGTGTGTCGAGGTTATTGGCGATTCTTTTGCACGCAGCGCACCGGGATGGGTCGCAGAGCATGATCGCGACAGACCTCCGGCGCGTTCCCGACTGTCGCGTCAGGCGGCTTCGCGCATTCTACGGGCGCGATTTTCGGCCCAGTGGATGAGCTCCAGGCGGCCGTCCCTGTGCTCGACCAGGGCGGTGCAGCTCTCCACCCAATCGCCGTCGTTGCAGTAGATGATGCCATTCATCTCGCGCAGCTGGGCCTTGTGGATGTGGCCGCAGACCACGCCGTCGACGCCGCGCCGCCTGGCCTCGGCCACGACCGCGTCCGCGTAGTTGTCGGTGAACTTGATCGCGTTCTTGACCTTCTCCTTGAGAAAGGCCGAGAGCGACCAGCAGGGCAGGCCGAGGTGCCGGCGGGCGAGGTTGTACCAATGGTTCGACGCCAGCGCCAGGCTGTAGGCCCAGTCGCCGAGCAGGGCGAGCCAGCGGGCGTACTTCACGACCCCGTCGAAGGCATCGCCGTGGGTGACCAGCAGGCGCTTGCCGTCGGCGGTGACGTGGACGATGTCCTGCACCATCTCCAGGCCGCCGAAGCTCCGGCCGAGGGACCCGCGCAGGAACTCGTCGTGGTTGCCCGGGACGTAGATCAGCCGGGTCCCCTTGCGACCCTTGTGCAGCAGCTTCTGGACCACGTCGTTGTGGCTCTGCGGCCAGAACCAGGACTTGCGCAGGCGCCAGCCGTCGACGATGTCGCCGACCAGGTAGAGCTGGTCCGAATCGGTGTGGTGCAGGAAGTCGAGCAGGACCTCGGCCTTGCAGCTGCGGGTGCCGAGATGGACGTCGGAGATCCAGATGGTGCGGTAGTGGGCTTTGGTCTCGCGCGTCTGAACCGCTGTTATTTCCATGGGATCCGACCACCACCGAAGCTTCGACCCGGGGCTGCCATAACAATCCCCCGAGGTAAGGAAATGGTAAAAACTCAAGGGTTTGGCGGGTGAGTCGGCAAAATCACCCGGGAGCAAGGGAAGCGTGGCGGCGGCGCAACCAGGGCAGGCCTTCCAGGGCCTCGGTTCTGGTCTCGATCCCGGGTTCGGGGCGGGTCCCTCTGCCCGATTTGCGCGCTGCCAAAGCTCCTGCAATCCAGCCCGCGACAGGGGAGCGGCTTCGTTGTAACCTCGCCCCGGTTGAAGCAGGGTCTTATCGGGGGGAGGACGCGATGTTCGAGGATCAGGCTTTTTCCGGCGTGCTGGTGCCGGTGCTGACGCCCTACGACGCGGAGCTGGCGCCCGACGCGGGCCGCTTCGTAGCGCATTGCCGGGCGCTGCTGGACGAGGGGGCGACCGGCCTGGCGATCTTCGGGACCACCAGCGAGGGCAACGCGCTGTCCGTCGACGAGAAGCTGCGGCTTCTCGAGGAGCTGGCCGCGAGCGGCATTTCGGCGGCGAAGCTCATGCCGGGCACCGGCTGCTGCGCGCTGCCCGACACCCTCGCCCTGACCGAGCGGGCGGTGCGGCTCGGCTGCGGTGGGGTGCTGCTGCTGCCGCCCTTCTACTACAAGGCGGTCGACGACGATGGCCTCTTCGCCTACACGGCCGAGGTGATCGAGCAGATCGGCGATCCGCGGCTCAAGATCTACCTCTACCACATCCCGCCGGTGGCCCAGGTCGGCTGGTCCCTGCCGCTGATCGAGCGGCTGGTGGCGGCCTATCCCGAAACCGTGGTGGGGATAAAGGACAGCTCCGGCGACTGGTCGAATACCGAGGCGGTTCTCGAGGCCTTGCCGGGCTTCGGGACCTTCGTCGGCTCCGAGGCCTTCCTGCTGGACAACCTCAAGGCGGGCGGGGTCGGCTGCATCACCGCGACCGCCAACGTCACCGCGGCGGCGATCCGCGCGGTCTACGACAATTGGCAAGGACCCGAGGCCACGCGGCTCAACGACGAGATGGTCGCGCTGCGCAAGGCGATCCAGGCCTATCCGATGATCCCAGCGCTGAAGGAGATCATGGCCCAGCGCAACGGCGATCCCGCCTGGCGCCGGATCCGTCCGCCTCTGGCGGCGCTGGACGCAGAGCAGGCCGCTGGCCTGACCCGGGACCTGGCGCGCCTCGCCTTCCCGATGGCCGCCGAGTAGGGCCTGCGGCGGCGGGTCGGCGACGGCGCTGTTCGTTTGCATGCGGCTGATTGGCGATTTACTCTCACGAACCAATGTCAGAACGAGCCCGTGAAGGGCCGCGCCGTACGCAGTCAGCGGCGGCTTTCAACAGGGAGGAGCAAGCTTCATGCTGCATTTGATGAGTCGTGTCGTCGGCAGCCTTGCCGGGGTGATGGTGCTGGGTCTGGCCCTCGGCGCGCAGCCCGCCCAGGCCCAAGAGGACTGCCCGCGGGGAACCCTTGACCAGCGCTACTGCGACCGCGACGGCGACCTGGTGGCGGACCTGCCGCTGGACGAGGGCAAATGGGTCGACCCGGACACAGTGATATTTTCCTACACCCCGGTCGAGGATCCGGCGGTCTACGCCAAGGTCTGGCAAGGCTTCATCGACCACATGTCGAAGGTCACCGGTCGCAAGGTGGTCTTCTTCCCGGTGCAATCCTACGCCGCGCAATACGAGGCGATGCGCTCCGGCCGTCTGCACGTGGCCGGGGTCAACACCGGCGGCAACCCGGTTGCCGTGAACTGCGCCGGCTTCGTGCCCTTCGCGATGATGGCCTCGGCGGACGGCTCCTTCGGCTACGAGATGGAGATCATCGTCCCGGCCGATAGCGCACTGCAGACGCCGGCCGAGCTCAAGGGCAAGCAGCTGGCCTTCACCTCACCGACTTCGAACTCCGGTTTCAAGGCGCCTTCGGCCCTGCTGAAGTCGGAATTCGGCCTGGTCGCCGACCAGGACTTCACCACCACCTTCTCGGGCAAACACGACAACTCGATCCTCGGCGTCGCCAACAAGGACTACGAGGCGGCGGCGGTCGCCAACTCGGTGCTCAAGCGGATGATCGACCGAGAGGTCATCAAGGCCGACCAGATCCGCTCGATCTACAAGTCGGCGACCTTCCCGACCACCGGCTACGGCCACGCCCACAACCTGAGCCCGGCGCTGGTCGCCAAGATCAAACAGGCCTTCTTCACCTTCGATTGGGAAAACAGCGACCTCAAGCAGGAGTTCAAGAAGGAGGACCGCTTCGTCTCGATCCACCACAAGTCGGATTGGGACGTGATCCGCAAGATCGATGCGGCCAACGGCGTCTCCTACGACTGCCGCTGAGCAACCAGCCGGCGGTCGAGGAGGCGGGTCTTGCTGCGCCTGGAGACGCTGACCAAGCGCTATCCGACGGGGGACCTGGCCCTGACGGGCGTCGATCTCGAGATGCCCAAGGGCCAGGTCCTGGCCTTGATCGGCCCTTCCGGGGCCGGCAAGTCGACCCTGATCCGCTGCATCAACCGCCTGGTCGAGCCGACCAACGGCAAGGTCTGGCTGGACGGGACAGAAATCACCAGCCTGGGCGGTCGTGCCCTGCGCCGGATGCGTCGGCAAATGGGCATGATCTTCCAGGAATACGCCCTGGTCGAGCGCCTGACGGTGATGGAGAACGTGCTCTCCGGACGCCTGGGCTACGTCGGGTTCTGGCGCAGTTACTTCCGGCGCTTTCCGCAAAGCGACATCGACGAAGCCTTCCGGCTCCTGGCCCGGGTCGGTCTCGAGGACATGATCGACAAGCGGGCCGACGAGCTTTCGGGCGGCCAGCGGCAGCGGGTCGGGATCGCCCGGGCCCTGATCCAGGATCCGCAGTTGCTGCTGGTCGACGAACCGACCGCCAGCCTCGATCCCAAGACCTCGCGGCAGATCATGCGCCTGATCTGCGAGCTTTGCGACGAGCGGGGCCTGCCGGCGATCATCAACATCCACGACGTCCTGCTCGCCAAGATGTTCGCCCAGCGCATCGTCGGCCTGCAGCTCGGCGAGATCGTCTATGACGGCGGCCCCCAAGGCCTGACCGACGAGGTGCTGACCCAGATCTACGGCGAGGAGGACTGGTCGGCCACGATCGGCGAGGAAGAGGGGGACGACGAGGCCGAGGCGACCGCGGCGCACCACGACCTGCCGGAGCCCGACCGCGACCGGCTGGCGGGCATGACCTGAGGGGGCCGGGACCTTGACCATGGCTTCGGTAGCAGGGGCTTCGGCGACGGGGCGCCACTGGCGGCCGCCGCCCCTGATCAAGCGCCGCTGGCTCCGTTGGACCCTGGGCCTGGGCGCTGCGCTCTACCTGGCGGCAGCCTTCGGCACGATCGATGTCAACTGGTCCCGGGTCTATGACGGCCTGCCGCGTGGCCAAGCATTCCTGGCCGCCTTCTTCCCGCCCGACTTCACGTCGCGCTGGGAAGAGATCCTCGACGGTATCAACGAGAGTCTCTGGATGACCGTGGCCTCCACGGTG
>JASJAL010000010.1 GCA_030067055.1 Kiloniellales bacterium
CCCGACGCCAAGAGCCAGGTCACTCTGGAGTACCGCGACGGCAAGCCCTGCCGCGCGACTTCGGTCGTGGTCTCCACCCAGCACAGCGAAGACCTCGAGCAGGACGAAATCCGAGAGATCGTCCGGCCCCACGTCGTCAACGTCCTGCCCGAGGGCTGGATGTGCGACGAGCAGGAATTCTACGTCAATCCCACCGGACGCTTCGTCATCGGCGGCCCGGACGGCGACTGCGGCCTGACTGGTCGCAAGATCATCGTCGACACCTACGGCGGCGCCGCGCCCCACGGAGGCGGCGCCTTCTCGGGCAAGGACCCGACTAAGGTCGATCGTTCGGCGGCCTATGCCTGTCGCTATCTGGCCAAGAACGTCGTCGCCGCCGGCCTGGCGGAACGCTGCATCATTCAGCTCGCCTATGCGATCGGCGTTCCGAAGCCGCTGTCGATCTATGTCGACACCCAGGGCACCGGCCGGGTCGACGAGGAGAAGCTGGCCGCCAAGCTCGGTGAGATCGTCGACCTCTCGCCGCGCGGCATCCGGGAGCACCTGAAGCTCAGCCGGCCGATCTACGCCCGTACCGCCGCCTACGGCCACTTCGGCCGGGCTGCCGAGGCCGACGGTGGCTTCTCCTGGGAGCGCTTGGACCTGGTCGACGACCTGACGTCCGCTTTCAACGCCTGAGCCGCGCCGCCCCCGGCGGCAACAGGGTCATGACCGACCGCCGCCAAGAGCAAAATCCGCCCCGACGGCAGTTCTACGGCCGCCGCCATGGCCGTCCGCTTCGGCCTGCGCGCGCCCGTTTGGTCGAGACTCTGCTGCCGCGACTGGCGCTGACCCTGGAGACCGCCGGGAGCCTGCAGGACCTGAGGGCCCTCTTCGAGACCGCGCCCGAAGAGCTCTGGCTCGAGATCGGCTTCGGCGCCGGCGAGCACCTGGCGGCTCAGGCGGCGGCGCGCCCGGAGATCGGCTTTCTGGGCGCCGAGGTCTTCGTCAACGGGGTCGCCAGCCTGCTGGCCCACATTGACCGGGAGGGGCTGAGCAACGTCCGGATCTACCAGGGCGATGGCCGCGACTTGCTGGAGGCGCTGCCGGAGGCCGCCCTCGCGCGGGTTGCGGTGCTCTTCCCCGACCCCTGGCCCAAGGCGCGCCATCGGCGCCGCCGCATCCTTCAGCCCGAGACCCTCGATCACCTGGCTCGGGTCCTGCGCGACGGCGGCGAGCTGCGTCTCGCCACCGACGACCCGGACTATCTGAGCTGGATGCTGGAGAAGACCACGGCGCACGGGGCTTTCGACTGGCTCGCCCGCTGTGCCGCGGACTGGCGCGAACGGCCTGCCGACTGGCCGCCCAGTCGCTACGAGCAGAAGGCCCTGGCCGGGGGTGCGCGGCCGACCTATCTCAGATTCGGTCGGCGCGAGCGGGCCATGGCGGGATCTGGCCAAGGGCCCGGCAAAGCGCCCTGAACTCCTAGAAAGGTCTTGCGGGCCCTGCCAGATCGGGAGTAAGTTCCCGCCGAACCATAGGGTTTGACGGGTTGCTCTGCTTGCTCAAGTGAGCGAGTGGCTTGTCGGCTACCGAAGGGGTGGGCCAGTGGCCCACTTTTTTATTTTTTGGGACCGCCTTCCTGCCGAGCCGCAGGAATTGGGGCGGTCCGAAGGGAGCGTCAGCTCTGCGATCGAAGACCAGCGAGGGCAAGGCCGCCGAGGTCGAGCGTTTGATCGCCCCGACCCTGACGGCGATGGGCTACGACATCGTTCGGATACAGCTGAGCGGAGACCAGCGGCCGCGGCTGCAGATCATGGCCGAGCACAGCGACGGCTCGGAGATGATCGTCGACAACTGCGCCGAGATCAGCCGCACTGTGTCCGCTCTGCTCGATGTCGAGGATCCGATCAAGGGCAGCTACAACCTGGAGGTCAGCTCGCCCGGGATCGACCGGCCGCTGACCCGCCTGACGGACTTCGATCGCTTTGCCGGCCTGGAAGCGCGGGTCGAGCTTTCGATGCCGCGGGACGGCCGCCGCCGCTTTCGGGGCCGGCTGAAGGGCACGGACGAGGAAGAGGTTCGCGTCGAGCTGCCGGAGGGCGAGGTTCGCCTGCCCTTCGACCTGATCCAGAGAGCGAAGCTGGTCCTGACCGACGAGCTGCTGGCGGCGAGCGCGAAAAAGGCAAGGAACGGACACCGGAGTTCGGATTGAACCATGGAAACGGCAACGGCACTAAAGACCGAATTGCTGCAGGTGGCGGACGCCGTCGCCCGCGAGAAGAGCATCGACCGCGAGGAGGTGCTCGAGGCGATGGAGCAGGCGATCACCAAGGCGGGCCGGGCCAAGTACGGCCACGAGCATGACATCCGCGCCGAGATCGATCGGACCAGCGGCGAGATCAAGCTCAAGCGCTACCAGGAGGTGGTCGAGGAGATCGAGAACGAGTTCACCCAGATCCTGACCAAGGACGCTCAGGTCCGCGACTCCAAGCTGAAATCCGGGGACTTCATCATCGAGGAGCTGCCGCCGATCGACCTGGGGCGGATCGCCGCCCAGACCGCGAAGCAGGTGATCGTCCAGAAGGTCCGGGAAGCCGAGCGCCAGCGCCAGTACGAGGAGTACAAGGACCGGGTCGGCGAGATCGTCAACGGCATCGTCAAGCGCAACGAGTTCGGCAACGTCAGCGTCGATCTCGGCCGCGCCGAGGCGATGATGCGCCGCGACGAGAGCCTGCCGCGGGAATCCTTCCGCACCGGCGACCGGGTGCGCGCATACATCTACGACGTGCGCCAAGAGCTGCGTGGCCCGCAGATCTTCCTGTCGCGGACCCATCCGCAGTTCATGGCCAAGCTCTTCGCCCAGGAAGTGCCGGAGATCTACGACAGCATCATCGAGATCAAGGCGGTCGCTCGTGATCCCGGCAGCCGCGCGAAGATCGCGGTGCTGTCGAACGACTCCTCGATCGATCCCGTCGGCGCCTGCGTTGGCATGCGCGGCAGCCGCGTCCAGGCGGTGGTCAGCGAGCTCCAGGGCGAGAAGATCGACATCATTCCCTGGTCCCATGACGTCGCGACCTTCGTGGTCAACGCCCTGGCGCCGGCCGAAGTCAGCAAGGTCGTGCTCGACGAGGAGCAGGGTCGAATCGAAGTGGTGGTTCCCGACGACCAGCTGTCCCAGGCGATCGGACGCCGTGGCCAGAACGTCCGGCTGGCCTCGCAGCTCTCCGGCTGGGATATCGACATCCTGACCGAGGACGAGGAGTCGGAGCGCCGCCAGGAGGAATTCCGCAGCCGCTCGCAGAGCTTCATCGACGCGCTGGACGTCGAGGACGTCATCGCGCATCTGCTGGTCACCGAGGGATTCAGCAACATCGAGCAGGTCGCCTTCGTGCCGGTCGACGAGCTGGCCCAGATCGAGGGCTTTGACGAGGAGGTCGCCGAGGAGCTTCGGGCGCGGGCGCGCGGCCATCTCGAAGAGCAGGACCGCCTGATGGACGAACGCCGGCGCGAGCTTGGGGTCGAGGACGCTCTGGCCGAAATCGAGGGCCTGAACGCCGCGATGCTCGTGAAACTGGGCGAGGCCGAGGTCAAGACGCTGGACGACCTGGGCGACCTTGCCAGCGACGAGTTGATCGAGCACCTGGGGCCCCTGGCGCCCAAGGCGGAGCAGGCTGACGCCATCATCATGGCGGCGCGGGCCCATTGGTTCGATGACGAGCCGGCACCGGCCGCAGGTTCGGCTGAGACCGCGGCATCCGAGGCTGTCGCCGGGCAGGAGCCCTGAGCGGCTTGAGGAGGAAAGCGCAGAGTGATCGAGCTCGCCACCATGCAGGACGGCACGACGGAAGCGCCGGAGCGCTCACCCGAGCGCCCCGAGGGTCCGCTGCGGCGCTGCATCGTGACCGGCGAGCTGCGGCCGAAGGCCGAGCTCTTGCGATTCGTGGTCGGTCCGGGGGCCACGCTGGTTCCGGATATCAAAGGCGTTCTGCCCGGGCGCGGATTGTGGTTGCTGCCGCAGGGCCCTATAATCGACAAAGCCTGCAAACGGCAGCTCTTCGCGAGAGCAGCGCGGGCACAGGTGTGCGTGCCCGAGGACTTGCCGCTGCAGGTGGCTCAGCTCCTGCGTCGTCGGTGCCTGGATCTGATCGGCCTCGCCAAACGGGCGGGACAGGCGGTTTCGGGCTTCGAGCAGGTGCGGCCTTGGCTCGCCTCCGGCCGGGCCAAGGTGCTGTTGGCCGCGGCGGATGGTGCGGCCGACGGCCGGCAGCGATTGAAGGCGCTGGGTACGGCACTGCGGCCCGGTCTGCCGCTGATCGAAGACTTCTCCTCGGCCGAGTTGGGCGCCGCCCTCGGCCGGGACAAGGTGGTCCATGCCGCCCTTTCCGACGGCGGTCTGGCGGAGGCGCTGATTGTCGAGGCGGCGCGCTTGGCCGGCGTGCTGGCCAAGGGCTAGGGACCTACGACGGCTAAGCGTAGGGATGATATGACGACGAAGGAAGGCGAAGCCAAGAAGCCTCTGAAGCTCAACCGCCCGGGGCGGCTCGAGCTGAAGAAGACGGTCGAGACCGGACAGGTCCGGCAGAGCTTCAGTCACGGCCGGACCAAGGCGGTCACGGTCGAAGTCAAGCGCACGCGCAGCTTCGAGCGCGGCGCGGGCGGGCGAATGGCCGAGGTCAAGGCGCCGCCGGAGGGCTTCGACCAGGCAACGGCCGAAGCGGCCGAGGCCCTCGGCGTGGCGGAGGTCACGACCGAGGTCCAACGCACCTTGACCGATGCCGAGCGTGCCGGCCGGATGCGCGCCCTCGAATCGGCCAAGCGCGACGAGGAACGGCGCCAGATCGAGGAGGAGCAGGAAGCCGAGCGGCGGCAGCGGGAAGCCGAGGACGCGGCGCGCCGGGCCGAGCAGGAGGCCGAGGCGCAGCGGGTCGCGGAGGCCGAAGCCGAGAAGAACCGTGCCGAGCTGGACGAGCGTCGGCGGATCGAGGAAGAGGCGCGCAAGCAGCTCGAAGAAGAAGAGAAGGCCAAGGCCAAGGACACGGCCGCCGAGAAACCGGCCGCACCGGCAGCCAAGAAGCCGGCCGCCGCCGAGGAGCAGGCAAAGGCGAAGCCCCGCAAGGGCGGCGGCGCCCCGGCGAAGACACCGGCACCGCGCCGCGGCGGCGACGAGCGGCGGCGCCACGGCAAGCTGACCATCACCCAGGCCCTAACCGGCGAGGACGGCATGGAGCGGGTTCGCTCGCTCGCCTCGGTACGGCGCCAGCGTGAGCGCGAGCGCCAGCGCCAGTCGAGCGGGATGGACGGCCTGCCGCAGAAGATCATCCGCGAGGTCGTGGTTCCCGAGAGCATCACCGTGCAGGAGCTCGCCAACCGAATGGCCGAGCGGGGCGCGGAGGTGATCAAGTCCTTGATGAAAATGGGTGTCATGGCGACCATCAACCAAACGATCGACGCAGACACCGCCGAGCTGGTGGTCAGCGAGTTCGGCCACAAGCTGAAGCGCGTCTCCGCCGCCGACGTCGAGATCGGCCTCAAGGGCGAGGACGACCAGCCCGGGGACCTGCAGTCCAGGCCGGCCGTGGTCACCGTCATGGGCCACGTCGATCACGGCAAGACCTCGCTGCTGGATGCCCTGCGGGCGACCGACGTGGTGGCCCATGAGGCCGGCGGAATCACCCAGCACATCGGCGCCTATCAGGTCAAGCTGGCTTCGGGCGACCGGGTCACCTTCATCGATACGCCGGGCCACGCGGCCTTCACCGAGATGCGCTCGCGCGGCGCCAACGTGACCGACATCGTGGTCCTGGTGGTGGCAGCCGACGACGGCATCAAGGACCAGACCGTGGAAGCGATCAACCACGCCAAGGCGGCGAAGGTGCCGATCGTCGTCGCGATCAACAAGATCGACAAGCCGGAGGCCAATCCGGACCGGGTCAAGCAGGAGCTGCTGCAGCACGACCTCGTGGTCGAGGACATGGGCGGCGAAATCCTCGCCGTCCCCGTGTCGGCGGTCGAAGGCACGGGTCTCGACAAGCTGGTCGAGGCCTTGTTGCTGCAGGCCGAACTGCTCGAGCTCAAGGCCAATCCTGACCGGGCCGCGGAGGGCGTCGTCATCGAGGCCAAGCTCGAACAGGGCCGGGGCTCGGTGGCCACCGTGCTGGTCCAGCGCGGCACGCTCAAGGTCGGCGACATCTTCGTGACCGGCAGCGAGTCCGGTCGGGTGCGCGCCCTGCTGAACGACCACGGGGACAAGGTCGACGAGGCCGGTCCCTCGGCGCCGGTCGAGGTTCTCGGCTTGGCCGGTACGCCGCTGGCCGGCGACGACTTCGTGGTGGTGGAAAGCGAGGCCCGGGCCCGCGAGATCGCCAGTTTCCGCAAGGACAAGGTGCGCGACCAGGGTGCGGCTGCCAATCGAGTCTCTCTAGAGCAGCTGATTTCCAAGATCCAGGAAGGTGAGACCAAGCGCCTGCCGGTGGTGATCAAGTCCGACGTCCAGGGCTCGGTCGAGGCCATCGTCGGGGCGCTTGAGAAGCTGGGCACCGACGAGGTCGCGGCCCAGGTACTGCACACCGGCGTCGGCGGCATCAACGAGTCCGACATCACCCTGGCCCGGGCCTCCGGTGCCATGGTCATCGGCTTCAACGTCCGGGCCAATCCACAGGCCCGCGAGCTGGCCCGGCGCGACGACGTCGAGATCCGCTACTACTCGATCATCTACAACGTCGTTGACGAGATCAAAGCAGCCCTCAGCGGCATGCTGGCGCCGTCGCGCGAGGAGAAGTTCCTGGGCTACGCCGAGATCCGCGAGGTCTTCAACATCACCAAGGTCGGCAAGGTCGCCGGCTGCATGATCACCGAAGGCATGGTCAAGCGCGGCGCCAAGGTGCGCTTGCTGCGCGACGACGTGGTGATCCACGACGGGACCTTGAAGACCCTGCGCCGCTTCAAGGACGAGGTCCGCGAGGTCAAGGACGGCTACGAGTGCGGCATGGCCTTCGAGAACTATCAGGACATCCAGGTCGGCGACAAGATCGAGTGCTATGAAGTCGAGGAGAAGGCGCGCCAGCTCTAGGCCGCGCGCCGCTCTGCCTCGTGGCCCCGCGCGCCTTGAGCCGGGGCCGGGGAGTTATCCGTCATGTCCAGAAGCCGCGGACGGCCGCCCAGCCAACGCCAGCTGCGCGTCGGCGAAGAACTTCGCCACGCCCTCTCCGAAGTTCTCGGCGAGGCATCCCTGCGCGACCCGGATCTGGTAGACGCCGCGATCACGGTCACCGAGGTCCGGCTCAGCCCGGACCTGAAGAACGCCACCGCCTTCGTCATGCCGCTGGGCGGCGCGGACCTCGAGGTCAAGGTGGCAGCCCTGCGCCGTGCCGCGCCCTTTCTGCGCGGCGAGGTGGCGCGCCGGCTGAACCTCCGCTTCACGCCGCGACTCAGCTTCGAGCCGGACCTGTCCTTCGACAACGCCGGGCGGATCGATGCTCTGCTGCGCGGCGATCGGTTGCGCCAGGACCAGGAGTCCGCGGACCCGGAGCCCGATGACCCCAAGGCCGGGGAGGCCGATCATGGGCCGTAGGCGCCGCGGCCAGCCGGTCCACGGCTGGATCGTGCTGGACAAGCCCAGCGGGGTCACCTCGACCCAGGCGGTGGGCAGGGTCCGGCGGATCTTCGACGCCCAAAAGGCGGGCCACGGCGGCACCCTGGACCCCCTGGCCAGCGGGATCCTGCCGATCGCCCTGGGCGAGGCAACCAAGACCGTGGCCTACGTCATGGCGGGCATCAAGACCTACCGCTTCACCCTGCAATGGGGCGTGGCCACCAGCACCGACGACGCCGAGGGCGAGGTCACCCAGCGCTCCGAGGTCCGGCCCGACCGGCAGGAGATCGAGGCCGTCCTGCCGCGCTTCGAGGGCGAGATCCAGCAGGTGCCGCCGGCCTTCTCGGCGATCAAGGTGGCGGGCGAGCGGGCCTACGACCTTGCTCGCGACGGCGCCGCGCCGGAGCTGGCGCCGCGCCCGATCACCATCGAGCGCCTCAGCCTGATCGACTGTCAGGGTCCGGATCTGGCCAGGTTCGAAGTGGTATCCGGCAAGGGCGCCTACATGCGGGCCCTGGCCCGGGACCTCGGCATCGCCCTGGGGACCGTGGCCCACATCCGTGAGTTGCGGCGAACGGCGGTTGGACCCTTCTCCGAGGCCGATGCGATTTCGCTGGCTTCTCTGGAGGCCCTCGGGCATAGTGCCGCCGCTTTCGAGCACCTTCTTCCGGTCGAGACCGCGCTGGACGACATCCCGGCCCTGGCCTTGACCGAGACCGAGGCGCAGCGGCTACGGCTAGGACAAGCCGTATCCATGCTGGCCCGCGCCAACCGGGACCGCATTGCCGAACTCACCAATGGCGAAGTGATCTGCGCCATGGCCGGTGAGAAGCTGGTAGCGCTGGCACGGTACGAGGCGGGCGACCTGCACCCGGTCAGAGTGTTGAACCTGTAGCCCCGAGGGGGCGAACGAGAGGACTGACGACACGATGTCGATTACGATGGAACGCAAGCAGGAGCTGATCGGCGAATACGCCCAGAAGCAGGATGACACCGGATCTCCCGAGGTCCAGGTCGCGATCCTGTCGGAGCGGATCAAGAACCTGACCGAGCACCTGCAGACCCACAAGAAGGACTTTCACTCGCGGCGCGGCCTCCTGGTCATGGTGGGCCAGCGGCGCCGTCTCTTGGACTACCTCAAGGGCAAGGACAAGAGCCGCTACGAGGGCTTGATCCAACGTCTGGGGCTGCGCCGCTAAGGTGGCGCAGGGTCCAGTCCGGCGGCGCGCGCACACGGGCCCGACCCGCGGCGCGACCGGCCGGTCCAAAGGAACCGCAATCTTGGAACATCGCCAAAGTGGCCGGTGCGATGGGTATTCCGAAGCCGGGCCGACGCAAGGGGCGAGATATTCGCCGCGCCCCTTGCGCGGGTCCGGTGTGCAGTCATGAAAAACCGGCCCAAGACCGTAAGGACTGAACGAAATGTTCGATATACATAAGAAAGAGATCACTTGGGGCGGACGCCCCCTCGTCTTCGAAAGCGGGCGCATCGCGCGGCAGGCCGACGGCGCCGTGCTGGTCCGCTACGGCGAGACCATCGTGCTCTGCACGGTGGTCGGGGAGAAGGCGCCGCGTCCCGGCCTCGACTTCTTTCCGCTGACCGTCCACTACCAAGAGAAGACCTTCGCCGCCGGCAAGATTCCCGGCGGCTTTTTCAAGCGCGAAGGCCGGCCCAGCGAGAAGGAAGTTCTGACCTCGCGGCTGATCGACCGGCCGATCCGGCCGCTCTTCGCCGGCGGCTACAAGAACGAGACCCAGGTCATCTGCACCGTTCTGAGCCACGACCTGGAGAACGATCCCGACATCGTCGCCATGATCGGCGCCTCGGCGGCGCTGACGATCTCCGGCATCCCCTTCCTCGGCCCGATCGGCGGTTGCCGCGTCGGCTACAAGGACGGCGAATACATTCTGAATCCGACACAGGCGGAGGTGCCGGAGTCCGATCTGGACCTCGTCCTGGCCGGCACGCAGGAAGGCGTGCTGATGGTCGAATCCGAGGCCCAGGAGCTCTCGGAAGAGGTCATGCTCGGCGCCGTGGTCTTCGGCCATGAGCAGATGCAGCCGGTGATCGACGCGATCATCGCTCTTGCCGAGGCCTGCGCCAAGGAGCCCTGGGACCTGACCCCGCCGGCGCCCGAGGTCGAGACGGTGCGCGAGAAGTTCCAGGCCGAGTTCGGCGACCGCTTGGCCGAGGCCTACACCGAGATCGACAAGATGGCGCGGCGCGACAAGGTCGCCGCGGTCAAGGAAGAGGCGATCGCCTCGCTGGACGAAGAGGACGAGGCCTCCCTGGCCGTCGCCGGTGGCGTCTTCAAGGCGCTGGAAAGCGACATCGTCCGGGGCAGCATCCTGAAGACCGGCAAGCGCATCGATGGCCGCACGACCAGCGACGTGCGCCAGATCGTCAGCGAGGTCGGCATCCTGCCGCGCGCCCACGGCTCGGCGCTCTTCACCCGCGGCGAGACCCAAGCCATGGTGACCACCACGCTGGGCACCGGCCAGGACGAGCAGATCATGGATGCGCTGGAGGGCGAGTACCGCCAGCACTTCCTGCTGCACTACAACTTCCCGTCCTATTCGGTCGGCGAGGCGCGCCGCATGGTGCCGCCGGGGCGCCGCGAGATCGGCCACGGCAAGCTTGCCTGGCGGGCGATCCGGCCCCTGCTGCCGGAGAAGGAGGACTTCCCCTACACGATCCGTGTGGTCTCGGAAATCACCGAGTCCAACGGCTCCTCCTCCATGGCCACGGTCTGTGGCTCCTCGCTTTCGTTGATGGACGCCGGCGTGCCGCTGTCGCGGCCGGTGGCGGGCATCGCCATGGGCCTGATCAAGGAGGGCGACGACTTTGCCGTGCTCTCCGACATCCTGGGCGACGAGGACCATCTCGGCGACATGGACTTCAAGGTCGCCGGCACCGAAGGCGGCGTCACGTCGCTGCAGATGGACATCAAGATCACCTCGATAACCAAGGAGATCATGGAGACCGCGCTCAAGCAGGCGCGTGACGGCCGCCTGCACATCCTGGGCGAGATGGCCAAGGCCCTGACCCAGGCGCGCGAAGGCGTCTCCGATATGGCGCCGCGCATTACCGTGATCACGGTCCCCAAGGACAAGATCCGCGAGGTCATCGGTACCGGCGGCAAGGTGATCCGAGAGATTTGCGAGACCACCGGCGCCAAGATCGACATCGAGGACGACGGCACGGTCAAGGTGGCGGCGGTCGACAACGAGGCCTCCCAGAAGGCCATCGATTGGATCCGCTCGATCGTGGCCGAGCCCGAGATCGGCGTGATCTACGAAGGCAAGGTAGTGAAGATCGTCGACTTCGGCGCCTTCGTAAACTTCCTCGGCGCTCGCGACGGACTGGTCCACATCAGCGAGCTCGCGCCGCACCGGGTCAAGACCGTCAACGACGTCATCGCGGAAGGTGACATGGTCAAGGTCAAGTGCATCGGGATGGACGACCGCGGCAAGGTCAAGCTCTCGATGAAGCGGGTCGATCAGGAGACCGGCGAAGACCTCGAAGCTAAGGAAAAGGACGCCGAGGCGGCCAAGGCTGGCTGACCGCGCCTGACCGGGGGCGGGGTCGGTTGTGACCGAGCTGCCGGCACGCCTTGCGCTCCCGAAGGTCATGGGCCATCGGGGCGCGGCCGCTCTGGCGCCTGAGAACACCCTGGCCGGGCTGCGGACAGCGGCCCGGCTCGGGTTGTCCTGGGTCGAGTTCGACGTGATGCTGACCCGCGACGCCGTTCCGATCCTGTTTCACGACGAGACCCTGCGTCGGATCACCGGTCGTCCCGGCAGGATGGACGAGACCGATTACGCTGAGGTCAAGGACATGGACGCCGGCGCCTGGTTCCATCCGGACTTCGCCGGCGCCTCGGTCCCGAGCCTGGAGCAGGCAGTCGAGGTCCTCCTGGCCGAGGACCTGCGCCCCAACGTCGAGATCAAGCCGACTCCTGGCCGAGATGTCGAGACGGTCGAGCAAACGGTTGCCTTGCTGAAGGCCCTGTGGCCGGCCGATCGGCCGCCGCCGTTGCTCAGTTCCTACAGCACGATGAGCGTCGCCGCGGCCCGGGCCCTGGCGCCGGACTGGCCGCGTGCCTTGGTCGTCGACGGCATTCCGGTGCAGTGGCGGCGAAGGCTGCAAGCCCTGGGATGCGCCTGTTTCCACGTCCACCATAGGCGCGGCAGCGAAACGCTCTTTCGCGAGGTGCACGCGGCCGGCTATGCCGTCGCCTGCTTTACGGTCAATCGGGAGCGGCGGGCGCGGACCCTGTTCGAACGCGGCGCGGACTGCGTGATCACCGATGATCCCGGGCAGCTCGGCGCTACCTGGAATCCCCGCCCAAGGCGCGCTTAGGTATCGTCATCCGGGACAAGGCGGGTCGGTGACGGCATGCCCATGACGTGGTAGCCGCTGTCGACGTGATGGACCTCGCCGGTGACGCCCTTCGATAGATCGCTCAGCAGGTAGAGCGCGGCGCCGCCGACCTCTTCCAGCTTGACGTTGCGGTTCAGGGGCGCGTGGTCGCGGCTCCAGTTGTAGACGAAGCGGGCGTCGGAGACGGCCGAGCCGGCCAGGGTTCGCATCGGGCCGGCGGAGATGGCGTTCACCCGGACCCCGCTCTCGCCGAGATCGGCGGCGAGGTAGCGCACGCTGGCCTCCAGGGCGGCTTTGGCCACCCCCATGACGTTGTAGCTGGGCATGACCCGCTCCGCGCCCAGATAGCTGAGCGTGATCAGGCTGCCGCCGTCGGGCATGCAAGCCGCGGCCCGTCGCGCCGCCGCCGTGAAGGAATAGCAGGAGATCGCCATGGTCCGCGCGAAGTTGGCGCGCGTGGTGTCCAGGTAGCGGCCCTTGAGCTCGGTCTTGTCCGAGAAGGCCACGGCATGGACCAGGAAGTCGAGGGTGCCCCAGTCACGCTCGATTGCCGAGAAGACCTCGTCGAGGTCGGCCTCACGCTCGACGTCGCAGGGCAGGACCATCTCGGAGCCGAGCGTTTCCGCCAGGGGCTTAACCCGCCGACCGAAGGCGTCGCCCTGATAGGTGAAGGCCAGTTTCGCACCCTGGGCGTGTGCCGCCGTTGCGATGCCCCAGGCGATGGAATGATCGTTGGCGACGCCCATCACCAAGCCGCGGCGTCCCGCCAGCAGGCCTTGCGCTTCGCCGCTCGTGCCGCTCTCCGTCTCGTCGGCCAACGCCGCTTTCGGTGTGTCGCTTGCCGCCGTCATGACTCGAACCGTTTGAAGGCCAGGGTGCAGTTGGTGCCCCCGAAGCCGAAGGAATTGGATATCACGCAATTCAACTGGACGTTGTCCTCCAGCTCGCGAACGACTGGCATTCCCTCGGCCTCGGGGTCGAGGTCCTCGATGTTCGCCGAGGCTGATATGAAGCCGCGGTCCATCATCAGAAGGGCGTAGATCGCCTCGTTCACGCCCGCCGCCCCAAGAGCATGCCCGGTCAGCGATTTGGTGGAATTGATCTTGGGCAAGCGGTCGCCGAAGACCTCCTTCAGAGCGCGGAGCTCGACCACGTCTCCAATCGGCGTCGAGGTGCCATGGGTGTTGACGTACTCGACCGGCGTGTTGCCGATGCCGCTCAGCGCCTGCCGCATGCAGCGGATCGCACCGTCGCCCGAGGGTTGCACCATGTCGAAGCCGTCGGAGGTCGCGCCGTAGCCGACCAGTTCGCCGTAGATCTTGGCGCCGCGGGCGCGGGCATGCTCCAGTTCCTCGAGCACGACGACGCCGCCGCCGCCAGCGATGACGAAGCCGTCGCGCGCGGTGTCGAAGGGACGGGAGGCCGCCGCGGGCCGGTCATTGAAGCCCGACGACATGGCCGGCATGGCGTCGAAGAGGACGGAGAGGGTCCAGTGCAGCTCCTCGCCGCCGCCGGCGAAGACGATGTCCTGCTTGTCCCACTGGATCAGCTCGGCACCGTTGCCGATGCAGTGCGCCGAGGTCGAGCAGGCGGAGGAGATCGAATAGCTCGGACCCTTGATCTTGAACCAGGTCGAGAGCGTCGCGGAGTTGGTGCTCGACATGGTGCGCGGCACCATGTAGGGGCCAACCCGCCGGGAGGACCCTTTCTCGCGCAGGAGGTCGGCGGCCTTCACCTGATTCTGGGTCGAGGGGCCGCCGGAGCCCATGATCAGCCCCGACCTCTCGTTGGAGACCTCGGCCTCGGTCAGGCCCGCGTCGGCGATGGCCTCTTCCATGGCTACGAAGTTGTAGGCGGCACCGTCGCCCATGAATCGCCGCGCCTTGCGGTCGACCGCCTGGTCGAGGTCGAGCTTGACTGTGCCGTGCACCTGGCTGCGAAAGCCGAGATCGGCGTATTCCTGGCTGAATTCTATGCCGGAGCGGCCGTCGCGCAGCGACTCGACCACCTCTTCCTTGTTGTTGCCGATGCTGGAGACGATGCCCAGCCCGGTGATCACGACGCGGCGCATAAGGGAGTTTCCGATTCAGGCGGTTTCTGGAGCCGGAAAGAGCCCGACCTTCAGGTCCTTCGCCTCATAGACCGGCTTGCCGTCGATCTTCATGATGCCGTCGGCGATCCCAAGGACGAGCTTCCTGAGGATAACTCTCTTGAGGTTCAAATGATAGGTCAGTTTCTTGGCGCCCGGCAGAACTTCGCCGGAGAACTTGACCTCGCCGACGCCCAAAGCACGGCCGCGACCCGGTGCGCCCAGCCAGCCGAGGAAGAACCCGACCAACTGCCACAGGGCGTCGAGGCCCAGGCAGCCGGGCATGATCGGATCCGATTCGAAATGACAGCCGAAGAACCACATCTCCGGATCGAGATCGAGCTCGGCGATGATTTCGCCCTTGCCATGCTCGCCGCCCTCGTCGGAAATCCTGACGATCCGGTCCAGCATCAGCATGGGCGGAAGCGGTAGGCGGGCGTTGCCCGGCCCGAAGAGCTTGCCGTGGGCGCAGGCGATAAGGTCTTCGTAGGTGTAGCTGTTTTTGCGTTCGTCCACTGCTTCGATCCAATAGCCCCTACGTACGTCTGTCGCCGGCTGCTACGGCACGCGAACCGACAGGGCCCACTATAATATTGTCGGCCAAAGGTCAAGCAAGCAGCTTGCCCCGATGAGTCCCGCCGGGCCCGCTCCGGTCGCCGAATCCTTCCGCGCGCCGCGGAGAGCCGGTCCTCGGGCAAGCTTTCCATGGCGAAAGCCCCCTATCACTTCTGTCTAGCGACTTATAATTAAAGAGATTCCAAGAATCGTCCGAGCTTTCTGAATTTAGGCCTTTCTTCTTTCTGCTGTGTTATTATATTAGCCCAATGGATCGTATTCGCCCCTATAGCGGTCTGATAGACCGCCTGAAGCAGGCTGGCATGCGGCCGACCCGGCAGCGGCTGGCCTTGGCGCGCCTGTTGTTCGACTCCGGCGACCGGCACCTTTCCGCCGAACAGTTGCACGGCGAGGCGCTCGACGCCGACGTGCGCGTTTCCCTGGCGACGGTTTACAACACCCTCCATCAGTTCACCCATGCCGGGTTGCTGCGCGAGGTCGTCGTCGAATCGGGCCGCTCCTACTTCGACACCAACACCAGCGATCACCATCATTTCTTTTACGAAACAACGGGAGAGTTGCGCGACATCCCCGGCGAATTCATCGAGCTGCCGGATCTTCCGACCCCGCCCAAAGGCGCTCGAGTAAAGCGCGTAGATGTCGTAATTCGGCTCGAAGACGAAGCCAAGTAATTCCTCTAAAATAGCGATTTAAGAATTTTTCTAGAACGATTCTAATCTGTTGACAAGATCTCTGCGTACATCTAGCTAGGGTTCAGGTTGGGAACGAGGGATCGCGCTCGCGGCGCGTCAAGGTCTTCGTCGGTTCCGGCCAGAAACCCATAAAGATTGAAGACGACGGCTGACAGGAGAATTTGATGTCGCTTAAGGATTCTAAGACAGAGCAGAATCTCAAGGACGCCTTTGCTGGCGAGAGCATGGCCAATCGGCGTTACCTCTATTTCGCCCAGAAAGCGGACGTCGAGGGTTACAACGACGTTGCCGCGGTGTTCCGTTCGACCGCCGAGGGCGAGACCGGCCATGCGCACGGCCATCTGCAGTTTCTTGAAGAGGTCGGTGACCCGGCGACAGGCGAGCCGATCGGCGGAACCGACAGGAACCTCAAGGCTGCGATCGTCGGCGAGACCCACGAGTACACGGACATGTACCCCGGAATGGCGCGGACCGCGCGGGAAGAGGGCTTCGACGAGATCGCCGACTGGTTCGAGACCTTGGCCAAGGCCGAGAAAAGCCACGCCGGGCGGTTCCAGAAGGCGCTCGAGACCCTGAACGACTGAGTGCGTTCCGGATTCGCGGAACGGACGGCGACCGAACCAAAGGCCTCTCTCTTTTCGGGAGAGGCCTATCGTCCGCCCCCGGTTCCGCGCCCCCAGCGTTGAATAGTCTCCGACACTTCGCTCTTCCAGATTACGAGGACGACAGGCATGCGTGAAGGGAGCCTCGACGCCCCGATCCGCCATCCGATCGACTGGCAGAACCCGGACTTCACCGACCCCGAATCGATCGATGCTGAGCTGCGCCGCGTCTTCGACATCTGCCACGGCTGCCGGCGCTGCTTCAATCTCTGCGAATCCTTCCCCCGCCTCTTCGACCTGATCGACGAGTCCGATAGCGGCGAACTGGACAGCGTCGACAGCAAGGACTTCAAGCCCGTCGTGGACGCCTGCACGCTCTGCGACATGTGCTTCATGGCCTACTGTCCCTATGTGCCGCCGCACGAGTTCAATCTCGATTTCCCGCATCTGATGCTGCGCTACCGGGTCGCGGAGCAAAAGGCAGGAAAGATCCCATTTGGCCAGCGCCAGCTGACCAAGACCGATCGCAACGGCAAGCTGGCTGCGATGGCGCCGGGCCTTTGCAACTGGGCGAGCGATCGCGGCAACGGAATGACTCGTCCGCTGCTGGAAAAGACGGCCGAGGTGCATCGCGACGCGGCCCTGCCGAAGTTCCACGGCCGCACCTTCGCTCTGCGGGACAAGAATGAGCCGCCGCAGGTCAACCGGGAGGCGCCGGGCTTCGGACGCAAGGCGGTGCTCTACGCGACCTGCTTCGTCAACTACAACAATCCCGATATCGGCATGGCGGCCCGGGCAGTGCTCGCTCACAACGGCGTCGAGACCCGGGTCGTCTATCCGCAGTGCTGCGGCATGCCGCAGCTCGAGCAGGGCGACATCGCCAAGGTGGCGGAGAGCGCCAGGCAAATTTCGGAGGAGCTGCTGCGCCACGTCGACGAGGGCTTCGACGTCATCGCCCTGGTGCCGTCCTGCGCCTTGATGCTGAAGTTCGAATGGCCCCTGATCCTGCCCCACGAGGTGAACGTGAAGCGCCTCTCGCAGGCGACCTTCGACATGAGCGAATACGTCGTCGACATCGCCAAGAAGGAGGGCCTTGCGGAGGGCCTGAAGCCGCTGCCGGGCGGCGTGGCCCTGCATCTGGCCTGCCACGCCCGGGCGCAGAACATGGGCCCGAAAGCAGCCGAGATGCTCCGGCTGATCCCAGAGGCCGACTTGCAGGTGGTCGAGCGCTGCTCGGGCCACGGCGGGTCCTGGGGGATCATGAAGGACAACTTCGAGGCGGCCCTGAAGGTCGGTCGGACGGCGGCCCGCCAGGCGGGCACGAGCGGCAAGGCCTTCGTGGCTTCGGAGTGCCCTCTGGCGGGCGAGCACATCCTGCAGGGCATCGAGCGCCTGAAGGCGGACAACAAGGTCGAGGTGACGCAGGCCGAGCATCCGATCGAGCTGCTGGCCCGCGCCTACGGCCTCGTCTGAAGAGAGAACCAAGGAACCGTGGGAACAAAATGATGATGGCGAACAAGCACGAGATCACCTACGGCGACATCCTGGCGCCGGAGACCTATGCCGCGGAGCGCAAGGTGCGCCGCTCGCAGATGGTCGAGGTCAAGCGGCATCGGCGCATCGAGGTTGGCCCGGTCTGCACGTTCTATTTCGAGAACTACGAGACCATGTGGCACCAGGTCCATGAGATGCTGTTCATCGAGAAGGGCGGGGAGGAACAGATCGAAGACGAGCTGCTTGCTTACAACCCTTTGATTCCAAAGGGTAGCGAGTTGGTGGCGACGGTCATGTTCGAGATCGACGACCCGATCCGGCGCAAGGCCTTCTTGTCAAGGCTGGGCGGTGTCGAGGAGACCGCCTTCCTGGAGTTTGCCGGCCACCGGGTGGTCGGTACCCCTGAGGCGGACGTCGACCGGACCACCGCCGACGGCAAGGCCTCCTCGGTCCAGTTCATCCACTTCATCCTGACGGCCGAGCAGATTTCCGCCTTTCGCGCGGCGAACACCCAGGTCGTGATCGGGTTCGACCATCCGGCCTATGGGCATATGTCGGTGATGCCGGAGGCGGTCCGGGACGCGCTGGCGAAGGACTTCGACTGAGTTCGGCAGCCGGGATTCCGTCGCGCGGGCCTAGCGGGACGGCCGCCTGGATCCTGGTCCCTCGGGGCCTGGCCGGTGAGGTCAGGGCTGAAGGTGGCCAAACGGTCCGATGGGATCGCAGAATCCAGGCACGACCATCTCTGGTCATATAACCGGGTGACGCTTTCACTTCTTGCGGAAGCGCTCCCCTGGTCTCGAACCTAGCCCAGGCCCGGGTCGACGGGCTTGACCTTTCGCGACAGACTATTGACAGGAGATGCCAGCGGGGGTTGCGATTGGGACAGAGCTTAGCTCAGGTGGTCCGGGATAGGCGCCCGAGTCGCTGAGGCGTCCTCGCCCCCGGCGCGGTCTTGCCGGCGACGGTCGCCCGACAGAGCCGACGGGGCGGCGTGTAGGAAAGACAGCGAAAGATAAGAACTCCTAGGTAGGGGAGGCCAAAGGCGCCAGTTCCCGAAACCGGAGTCCGCGCCCCGACGATGACGGGGATCGGGCCGTACATTGCCGCCGCAGGCGCCGACGCCGAACAGGTCTTCCGCCGTGCCGGCCTGGACCTCGAAGAGATCAAGGATCCGACCCGCTGGGTCCATCAGGAGCAGTATCGCCGGGTCCTTGAGCTCGCCAGCAAGGCGACGGGCGATGACTGCTTCGGGCTGCGCGTCGGCGCGGGCTTCGATCTGCGGAACTACGGAGTCCTCGGCTACGCGGCCTTGAATTCCGAAACCCTCGGAGCGGCGGCGACCAGCCTGGTCCGTTATTTCGGGGTCATGCGCAAGGGCGCGCGATTCACGCTGAAGGTCGAGGCCGAAACCGCCAGCATCAGGTTCCAGGTCGTCAAGGGATCGCCCGAGATCCCGCGCCACGAGGCCGAACTCGCGCTGGCCCGGTTGTGAAAGGGCATCCGCGACATCGTGGGTCCCCGATGGGCGCCGCGAAGGGTTCATTTCGCCCACCATCGCCAGAGCGGTCTCGCCGAGCACGAATGCTTTTTCGGTATCGAGCCGCGTTTTGGCATGGAGGCCAACCGGCTAGTGCTGGACCGTGCCGACCTGCAGCGCCGCAATCCTGCAGCGGATCAGCGGCTCTACCAGATCCTGGAACACCGTCTGCAGGCCTTGTTGCCCGAACAAGACCAAGACGACCTGATCCTCAAGGTACGCGAAGAGGTCGCCGAAGCCTTGGCCGAAGGCGCCGCCTTGAATGCCGTGGCCAAGCGACTCGGTCTCGGGGCGCGCACCCTGCAGCGGCGCCTGCGCGAATGCGGCCTAGCCTACAACGACATCGTCGAGCAGATGCGGCAGCAGAAGGCTTACCGCCACCTGCGCCACGAGGCGCTGCAGATTTCGGAGATCGCCTTCCGCCTTGGCTACTCGGAGGTGAGTGCCTTCGACCGGGCGTTTCGGCGCTGGAGCGGCACCTCGCCGCTCGCATTCCGTCAGGCGGCGCGCCGCGGGAACTGAGGCCGAAGGCCTGGCAGGCGGATCAAGCGAGGTTGCGTCGTGAGCGGGAAGATCGGACTCGTCCGAACGGAATGAACCTGACCTTGTTCAATCCGTTCGGATGTCGTCCTAAACTTTCGCCGTGGCGAAGTCCGGCAGGTAGTGCTCGGCGCCCAGCGCCCGCAACTCCAGACCGCCGACTGCGGCGATCGCATTGAGCGCGGAGCGGAGCAGCTCCCTGGCATTCTCCAAGGGTACCCGTTCCCGGCCCTGGATCTCGCTGCGGAGATATTCCAGATGGGCGGTCGCGATCATCAACTGGATCGCCGCGTCCGCGAGGCAAACGGCCGGCAGGTCCGTGATCTCCCTTTCGATGGCGCCGATGCGGTCGTCGACATCCAAGGCCTCGAGGGCGTTCAGCTCGTCCCACTTCCGGTAGAGCCGGTCCAGTTCCTCGGCCTTTGCGCGGATCGAGGTGGTCTCGCGCCTAGACATCTCTACGCGGCGTTGTGTCATTGGTCCCATTGCTGCTTCCTTCCTGAATTTTCCTCGGGACCGGCGACCGGGCCAGTCCCTCCAGAGCCGCAACGAGAGCGGTCTGATCCAAGGGCTTCTGCAGGATCTCGGCGGACATGCCGCCGTTGACCTCGACAAGGTGGCTGAGCCATTTGGCGTAGAGCGGGGTGGGCCCCGAAACCAGGAGCAAGTGCGCCCTCGCGCCTTCCTCGCAGAGCCAAGCCGTGATCTCGAAACCGTCGACTTCGGGCATGACAATCCCGAGCAGGATCACGTCCGGAGCATGGCAGCGGTAGAGCTGCCGGAACTCCTCCCCGTTCTTCGCGGCAAAGACACTGAAGCCGAGCGAACGGGCGGTGCGCTCGACGGCGTTCAGGAGAACCTGATCGCCATCCATCATCAGCAAAGTCCGCATCTCGGTGTCCTCTACAAATGTTGCGAACAAGACCCGCCTCGCAGTGGCAGATCCCTGCAGTCCCGCCGTTTATGAAACCGTTTTCATTCCGGGCTTCTATATGGCCCGCCGGTCTTTGATACTGGAATAGATGTGGCTTGCGGCTTAGGTTTGTTTGACTTCCGGCGTCAGATTATTGACAGCTGGTGCCAGAATGCGCGGTCAAGGCGGCAATGCCGCCCGGCCAAATCCCGGGCGGTGCCGGCAGATTCGAAGCAACAGCGCGCGGCGTAAGGGATATCCGATGTCCTCGGGCCCGAAATCCTTCGTTCAAGTCGCGGCGATCGTGGGTCTGACGGAGGCCCTGCGCCGTGCCGGTGCTAGCCCGGAGAAGATCTGCGGTGAGGTCGGGCTGGACCCCACGGACCTCGGCGACCCGGACGCGTCGATCCCCCTCAACGCCTACCTCAATCTGCTCGATCTCGCGGCCAAGCGCAGTGGCGACGATTGCTTCGGATTGCGATTCGGCGCCGGCTACGACCCTGGCAACTACGGCGCATTGGGCTTCGTCGCGCTCAACTCCCCCACCGTGGGCGCGGGGCTGCTGAACGTCGGCCGCTATCTCGGGGTCATGCGGGACCACTGCCGGGTGATCCTGGAGGTCGAAGACGGCATGGCGCGGCTGCGCTATCGGCTTTCGGCCGGCTCCATCGGGCTCCGCCGGCAGGACGCCGAACTGGCCTTGGCCCGGATGTGCAGCGGAATCCGCCTGGTCATGGGCAGCGACTGGGCGCCCGACGAGGTTCTCTTCGAGCATCCGATGCCGGCGGACGCGACACCGCACCGCGAGATCTTCGGCGCCAGGGTCCGCTTCGCACAGCCCATGAACGCCATGATCTTCGGCCAGGAGGTGCTCGAGGTCGAGATCGCCACCGCCGACAGCCGGCTGCTCCGGATCCTGGAGGGATTCCTGGAGGAGGAGCTGTCGCGCCGCCGTGCGGATCCGGATCTGGTCCAGCGGGTGCGCCGGCAGGTTCTGGATGCACTCGGTTCGGGCGTTCCGGGCATCGCCGAGGTTGCCTCGGCGGCCGGCATGAGCATCCGCACCCTGCAGCGCCGCCTCGGCGAGCAGGGCCTGACCTACAACAAGCTGGTCGACGATCTGCGCCACGAGCTTTCGCTGCAGTACCTGGAAGCGCGCGACGTCAGCATATCGGAGATCGCCTTCCTGCTCGGCTACTCCGAAGCCAGCGCCTTCGACCGCGCTTTCCGGCGGCGCAGCGGGCTCTCGCCCCTCGAGCACCGCCGCCGGCTCGGCGGCACGGCCCAGCCGGCCTGATCGGCGGCGCTACTCGACCTTCTCGCGGGGATAGACTCCGTAGAACTCGTGGCGCTCGAGCCAGCCGCTCAGCCCTTCGACGGAAACCTCGCACCAGCCGCCCTCGCAGGCCTCCAGTCGGGCGATCACCCCGGCCTCGACGCGCGCCACGGGATCGGCGGCGCGCTCCGGGAGCTTCCTCAGGACCCTCAGCTCGCCGGTCACCATGGCCATGCGGGCGCCCTGCAGCATGCTCTGGTGGACCCAGCCGATGGTCCCTTCCCAGTCGCGGATCCGGCGCCAGGTCTCGTGCTCGTCGATGATTTCGACCGGCAGGTCGCGGCGCCGGTAGACCCAGTCGATGGGATAGCGCACGCCCGGCCCGGTGCGCAGGTTGACCTCGCTCGCCCGCAGGCTGACGAAGCGGGGCAGCGGCAAGCCCGTGCGCCCCGGCCGTTCGGCCTGACGCTTGGTCTCCGCAGGCTCGGCCGTCCCGGGCGCGGGTGTGCCCGAGTCCTGGGCCGCCGCCGGCGGCGTCTGCAACAGCAGGGCCGCGGCCAGCGCGCAGATCGTCCCGATGTGCCAGGCCATGGTCGTCTTCACCCTTCACCGCGATGGTTAGACCCGCGCGGCGGCTTCGGTCAAGATTCCTCGGCCCGCTTGAAAGTTCTTTGGCCTCGGGCGACGGGCAGGCTGGACAAGGGCAGCGCGCTCCTGATAATGCCAAGCCAATCGGGCTCGTGGTGGAGGGAGCAGATGGCGCAGAACAAGCCGGACGTCGTGGTGACGCGTCGCCTGCCGGACGTCATCGAGACGCGGATGATGGAGCTCTTCGACGCGCGGCTCAATCTCGAAGACAACGCGATGTCGCAGGGCGAGTTGATCGAGGCGGTCAAGACCGCCGAGGTCCTGGTCCCGACGGTCACCGACCGCATCGATGCCGGGGTCCTGTCCCAGGCCGGCGAGAAGCTGCGCCTGATCGCGTCCTTCGGCACCGGGGTCGACCACATCGACCTCAAGACCGCCCGCCAGCGCGGCATCACGGTCACCAACACGCCCGGCGTCCTGACCGAGGACACCGCGGACATGACCATGGCCCTGATCCTGGCCGTGCCGCGGCGCCTGGCCGAGGGCGAGCACCTGATCCGCAGCGGCGACTGGACCGGCTGGAGCCCGACCTCGATGCTCGGCCACCGGATCTGGGGCAAGCGCCTGGGCATCGTCGGCATGGGCCGGATCGGCACCGCGGTGGCGCGCCGGGCCAGGGGCTTCGGCCTGTCGATCCACTACCACAACCGGCGCCGGGTCCACGAGGAGCTGGAGGCCGAGCTCGAGGCCACCTACTGGGAGAGCCTCGACCAGATGCTGGCCCGCATGGACATCATCTCGGTCAACTGCCCGCACACCCCGGCGACCTATCACCTGCTCTCGGCGCGCCGGCTCAAGCTGCTGCCGCCCCAGGCCTACATCGTCAACACCAGCCGCGGCGAGGTGATCGACGAGAACGCCCTGGCCCGCATGGTCGAGAAGGGCGAGATCGCCGGCGCCGGGCTCGACGTCTTCGAGCACGAGCCCGCGGTCAACCCCAAGCTGCTGCAGGCCGAGAACGTGGTCCTGCTGCCGCACATGGGCTCGGCCACCATCGAGGGCCGGATCGCCATGGGCGAGAAGGTCATCATCAACATCAAGACCTTCGTCGACGGCCACACCCCGCCCGACCGCGTCGTCGAGGCGATGTTCTGAGGCGTCGGCGGATTTCCTGCTTGTCCTGAGACTCAGTGGCGCTGACCAAGTCTCACCAGCGTCGCTCCGGCGTGCCGCGGTACCAGCCGCTGCGCAGCTCCTCGGCGATCAGCTTGCGCCATTCGCCGAGCCACTCGAGCTCTTCCAGGAAGGTCATGAGCCTGAGGCAGGTCGCCACCGGCGGCGGCACCGGGGTGGTCCCGGCAGCCCAGCGGCGCACGGTGCGCGGGTTGACGCCGAGCTCGCGCGACAGGGCCGACTGCCAGCGCTCGGCGCCGTAGAGGCGGGCGCCGCGGGCCCAGAGCTCGTCGCGGGTCATCGGCTGGGCGGCAGCTTCCGCGTCGCGGGTCAAGACGGGCTCCTCGAGATGGCCAGGCGGGCTCTTCGCCCATCAATGACATCAGGGCGTTAAGGAATGCCTAGGGCGAATCGCCCTAGGGAAAGCCCCGCTCAACGCCTAAAATTCTCGCTTTTACAGATCGTTAGCGGATTAGCCCCTAGGCTTGCAGTGTTAACCGGACAGCATCCCGGTCGTGTGCATCGACGGCGGTCTTGCCACCCAGGCGATCAAGGCAAGACCGCCGCAGCGGAAAGGAGGTTGGCGATGTCCCCGAGAAGTTCACCGCGTGATCATTTCTGGCCAATCCGGGCCCTGGTGATCGACGACAAGCGACCGACCCGCGATCATCTGCGCGGCCGCCTGAAGGCCATGGGCATCGTCGACGTCTGGGAAGCCGACGACGGCAAGACGGCCCTGGCGATGCTGCGCGACTTCAACTGCGCCGACCCCGATGTGGTGATCTGCGACCTCGAAATGGCGGAGCTCGACGGTCTGCGGTTCTGCGACTCCGTGCGCCGGGACAAGACCCTGTCCTGCCGCGAGGTGCCGATCCTGCTGCTGACCCGCAACGCGGACGGCGAGGTCTGCCGGCGCGCCCTGCAGCGCGGCGCCACCGAGGTGCTGAGCCGCAGCACCGCATCCCAGGACCTGGCCTGGCACCTCCGGAAGATCGTCGGGATCGAAGCCCTGGCGTAAGCGCCTAGGCCGCCGAGGAAGCCTTGCTACTCCGCGGCGCAGACCGCCGCCTCGTCGTAGTCGACCGAGTCCAGGTCGCGGATCGTCGCCTGAGGGCTGCAGAGCGGGCAGGCCGGGTCGGCCGTGACCCGGACGCTGCGGAAGGCTGCGGCCAGGCCCTCGTAGAGCAGCAGGCGGCCCGACAGGCTCTCGCCGATCCCGATCAGCTCCTTGATCACCTCGGTCGCCTGCAGGGCGCCCAGGGTGCCCGGCAGGGCGCCCAGCACGCCGACGTCGGCGCAGCTTTCCTTTGGATTGGGTGGCTGCGCGCCGAAGACGCAGCGGTAGCAGGGATGGGCATCCGGCTCGCCGGCGTCGCGCAGGTGCGCCTTGAAGGTTGAGATCTGGCCGTCGAAGCGCATGATCGCCGCCGAGACCAGGGTCTTACCGGCCAGATAACAGGCGTCGTGGACCAGGTAGCGGGTCGCGAAATTGTCCGAGCCGTCGGCGACCAGATCGTAGCCGGCGATCAGCTCGGCGGCGTTGGCGCGGCCGATCCGGGTTCGGTGGGGCACCACCGTCACCTCGGGGTTGATCTCGGCCAGGCGCTTGACCGCGCTCTCGACCTTGGCCAGGCCGATGTCGGAGGTCGCGTGCAGGATCTGGCGCTGCAGGTTGGACAGGTCGACCTCGTCGTCGTCGACCACGCCCAGGGTTCCGACCCCGGCGGCGGCCAGGTAGAGCAGCAGGGGCGAGCCCAGGCCGCCGGCGCCGATCACCAGGACTCTGGACTCCAGCAGCCGGGCCTGGCCCTCCTCGCCGATCTCCGGCAGCACCAGGTGCCGGGCGTAGCGGTCGATCTGGTCGTCGCTGAACTCCATGGCTCTCCCAATCTCCTCCGGCGTCAATTCTGCGCCAAGCCGGCGGCGAGCGCCAGGGTCGGGCTGCGGTGCCGACCCTCACCCGCGCGATGTCACCTCATCCGCGCGAAGCGCCGGGCTGCGCCCCTTGTCGAAGGGTGATTGCGCTCAAATGGTCGGGGCCAGACGCCCAGGCCACTACAGGCCCTCGAAGAGCTGGGTGCTCAGGTAGCGCTCGGCGAAGGAGGGCAGGATGACCACGATCAGCTTGCCCTTCAGCTCGGGTCGGGCGCCGAGCTCCAGGGCCGCGGCCAAGGCGGCGCCGGAGGAGATGCCCACCGCTAGACCCTCCAGGCGCGCCGCTTCCCGAGCCAGCGAGAAGGCCGTGTTGTTGCTGATCCGGATGACCTCGTCGATCAGCGCGCTATCGAGGATCTCAGGCACGAAGCCGGCGCCGATGCCCTGGATCTTGTGGGCGCCCGGTGCGCCGCCCGAGAGCACGGGGCTGTCCTCGGGCTCCACCGCGACCATCTTGAGGCCCGGCCTGCGCGGCTTCAGGACTTGGCCGATCCCAGTCAGGGATCCCCCGGTGCCGACACCGGAGACCACGACGTCGACCCGGCCGCCGCTGTCCCGCCAGATTTCCTCGGCGGTGGTCTCGCGATGGACCGCCGGGTTGGCGGGGTTGGCGAATTGCTGCGGCATGACCGCGCCGGGGATCTCGGCCAGCAGGTCTTCGGCTTTGGCCAGAGCCCCGCGCATGCCCTGGCTGCCGTCGGTCAGGACCAGCTCGGCGCCCAGCAGGCGCAGCATCTTCTGGCGCTCGACCGACATGGTCTCGGGCATGGTCAGTATCAGGCGGTAGCCCTTGGCGGCACAGACGAAGGCCAGGGCGATGCCGGTGTTGCCGCTGGTCGGCTCGACGATGGCGTTGCCCGGCTTGAGCCGCCCGCGCGCCTCCAGGTCCTCGATCATGGCCAGCCCGATGCGGTCCTTGACCGAGGACAGCGGGTTGAAGAACTCGCACTTGCCGACGAGCTCGGCCTCGACGCCGTGCGCCGCGGCCAGCTTGCCGAGGCGCACCAGCGGGGTGGCGCCAATGGTATCCAGGATCGAATCGTAGATCCGGCCGCGAAACTCGTCGCTCGGCGCCTCCCGGGCCGCCGCCTTAGCTCTGTCTGCGCTCACCCTGTCTCTCCCTCGGCCGACGGACGGCCCCCTAGATGCTGAAGTCCGGGATCTCGGCGGCCTCGCGGCGGATCCCGCTCTCGCGGGCCCGGTTGCAGAGCTCCTCGACGGTCATGGCGTCGAAGCGGGCCATCATCTCCTCCTGAAGCTCGGCCCAGATCGGACGCACGACCTTGAGACCGATGTCGGAGCCCTCGCTCTCCTCGATCGGGTCGGGCGCGCCCTCCAGCTCCCGAACGACGCGGATGATCTCGCCGACCGTGATCCGGCGGCGCTCCCGCGCCAGGCGGTAGCCGCCGCGCGGGCCGCGCTGGCCGGCCAGGATCTCCTTGTGCACCAGGTGCTGCAGGACCTGCTCCAGGTAGCGCCGCGGGATCTTCTGCCGCTCCGAGATCTCGTTGGAGCGCACCGGGCTCGGCCCGGCGTGGTAGGCGACGTCGACCACCGCCTCGATCGCGAAGAGCAGCTTCTTCGACAGGCGTAGCATCAGCTCTCGCCGACCTCCGCCGACGCGCTCTCGACGCCGGTCGAGCCGAAGCCGCCGGCGCCCCGCTGGCTTTCGCTCAGCTCGGAAACTTCGTCCCAGGCGACCTGGACCACCGGGGCGACGACCATCTGGGCGATCCGCATGCCCCGGTCGATGGCGAAGGACTCCTGGCCCAGGTTGATCAGGATCACGCCGATCTCGCCGCGGTAGTCGGCGTCGATGGTGCCCGGCGTGTTCAGGATGGTGATCCCGTGCCGCAGCGCCAGGCCCGAGCGCGGCCGGACCTGCGCCTCGGTCCCCGGCGGGAGTGCTATGGCGATGCCGGTGGGGATCAGCTGGCGCTCGCCCGGCTGAAGGATCACCGCGTTCTCCACGGCGGCCACGAGGTCGACGCCGGCGCTGTCGGCCGTGGCGTAGTGCGGCAGCGGCAGGCCGGCGCCGTGCGGCAGCCGCTTGACCTGAACGGCGAGGCTTCCCACGGCGGCTCAGGCCTCTCCGCCGAACCAGGCAGCGATGCGCTGGCCCAGGCGCTCGGCGACCAGCTCCTTGCTCAGGCGCGGCCAGTCCTCGACGCCCTCGGCATCGATCAGGTGCACGCTGTTCTCGGCGCCGCCGAAGGTGCCGCTGTCCGGCGAGACGTCGTTCGCCAGGATCCAGTCGCAGCCCTTCTTGGCGAGCTTGGCCTTGGCGTGGGCGATCACCTTCTCGGTCTCGGCAGCGAATCCGATCACCAGCTGCGGGCGCCGGTTCCCGGCCTCCGACAGGGTCGCGAGGATGTCGGGGTTCTCGGTCAGCTTGAGGGCCGGCGGCGCCTTGCCGTTCTTCTTGGTCTTCTGGCTGCCGGCCTTGGCCGGGCGCCAGTCGGAGACGGCGGCGGCACAGACCGCGACGTCGACCGGCAGGGCGGCCTGGCAGGCCGCCAGCATCTGCGCGGCCGATTCCACCCGGGAGACCGCCACCCCTGGCGGGTCCGGCAAGGCGGTCGGGCCGGAAACCAGGGTGGTCTCGGCGCCCAGGCGGGCCAGCGCGGTCGCGATGGCGTGGCCCTGGCGCCCCGAGGAGCGGTTGGCGATGTAGCGCACCGGGTCGATGGCCTCGTGGGTCGGGCCCGAGGTCACCAGGGCCCGGCGGCCGGACAGCGGCGCGGCCTCGGCGAAGAAGGCCTCGATGGCGGCCAGGATCTCTGCCGGCTCGGCCATGCGACCGGGGCCGTACTCGCCGCAAGCCATGTCGCCCTCGTTGGGGCCGACCAGATGCAGGCCGCGGGCCGCCAGGGTCGCAATGTTCTGCTGGGTCGCCGGGTGCAGCCACATGCGGACGTTCATCGCCGGCGCCGCCAGGACCGCCGTGTCGGTCGCCAGCAGCACGGTCGAGGCCAGGTCGTCGGCCCGACCGGTCGCCATCTTGGCCAGCAGGTCGGCGCTGGCCGGCGCCACCACCAGCAGGTCGGCGTCGCGCGACAGCTGGATGTGGCCCATCTCGGCCTCGTCGGTCAG
>JASJAL010000107.1 GCA_030067055.1 Kiloniellales bacterium
GTCGGTCGCCAGGAAAGCGCTGTCGCTGGTCGAGATGCTGAGCCCGACCGGTGCGTTGCGGCGCTCGATCTCGCGCGGCCAGACCGAGCTTGAGCCGACGCCCTGCAGGACCAGCTGGCCGTCGAGGCGGCCGATCATGTCCATGTTGAGGTAGGCGGCCACCTTGCCGCCGAGGTCCTCGTCCTTTCCTTTCAGGCTGCGGACGTAGTGGCTGGAGCCGAGCAGGCCGAGCTCCTCGCCCGACCAGGCGGCGAAGACCAGGGCGCGCTTCAGGTCGAGCTTGCCGCGCGCCTTGAGGTCCGCCAGGTACTGGGCGATCTCCAGCAGTGCGGCGACGCCCGAGGCGTTGTCGTCGGCGCCGGGGTGGACCTGCCCGGCCTCTTCCGGCCGGGCCAGGGACTTGCCCTCGACGCCGCGGCCCAGATGATCGACGTGGGCCCCGATCACGATCGCCGGCTGTGCCGAGGCCTCGCCCCCGGCCGGCAGCCGGGCCAGCACGTTGCGGCCCTGCCGGATCTCGGGATCGAGATGGATCTCGGCGCCGACCCGGACACCGGGCAGCGCGAAGCCCTCGACCGTTTCACCGGAGTCGAGGGTCCGCTGCAAGGTCTCCAGTTTCTTGTCGGCGGTCGCGAGCAGCGCCGCGGCCATGCCATCGGTCACCGAGACCGCTGCCAGCTTGGCGCCGGCCGCCGCCGCCTCAAAGGACAGCGGCACCAGCTGCGCCTTGACCTTGGATCGGGGCCCGCTGGCCACGATGATGCCGCGCGCACCCTTTCGGCGGGCGACCGCGGCCTTGTAGCTGAGCTCTGCGTAGCGATAGAGCTGCTGGCGCCGGTCCTGATCGATGTCTTCCGGCAGATAGCGGAGCGTCAGGACCCATTTGTCCTTCACGTCCAGCGCGCCGTAGGAATCGTAGGCCGCCTGCCCGGCCTCGGCCGGGGCGACGATGCCGTAGCCGGCGAAAACGACCTCCGTGGCCTCGACCTTGCCGTTCGCCGAAAGGCCCAGGGGCCGCCAGTCCCGATCGAGCGCGGTCTGAACCTCAAGTCCCTCGAGCGACAGGCGATTCCCGGAGGCGATCTTGACCGCCGCCGTGAAGTCGAAGGGCTGGAAGTAGCTGCCGTCGTCACTGGCCGGCGCCAAGCCGAGGGACTCGAAGGCCGCGGCGACATAGGCCGTGGCCTTGCGCTCGCCGGCGGTTCCGGTGAGGCGGCCCTCGAAGTCCTCCGAGGCCAGGATCTCGACGTGGCCCTGCAGGTCTGCGGCGTCGATCGCGGCTTTGGTCGCCGGGAGCGGCGCCGGCGCCTCCGCCAAGGCATCGCTGCGTTGACCGGCGCCGTCCAGGCCGAGCAGCTTGCGCGCCTCGGCGTCGTTCCAGGAGGCCATGAAGATCTGCGGTTTCTTGTCGCCGGTGCGACTGCTCGACCAGGACAAGCGGGTCCCGTCCGGCGAGAAGACCGGCAGGCCGTCGAAGCCTTCGCTATGGGTGACCCGGACCGGCTCACCCCTGCCCTCGGCGTCGACCATGTAGAGCTCGAAGTTACGGAAACCCTGGACGCTGGTCGCGAAGATCACGTAGTCGCCGGAGGGGTGGAAGTAGGGCGCCCAGGACATGGCGCCGAGCCGGGTGATCGCCTTCTTTCCGGTGCCGTCGACGTTCATGACGTGGACCTCGGCGCTGCCGCCGTCCTCCGTGAAGCGGCGCCAGACGATCTTCTCGCCGTCCTGGCTGAAGAAGGGGCCGCCGTCGTAGCCCGGCTGGTCGGTCAGGCGCCGCAGATCCGAGCCGTCGGCCTTCATGATGTAGAGCTCCATGAAGTAGGAGGCGTCCTTCTTCAGGATCTCCTGCTCCTTCGGGCTCAGCTGCGTCTCGTAGGCGTGGCGGTTGGAGGCGAAGAGGATGTGCTCGCCATCCGGCGACCAGGATCCCTCGGCGTCGTAGCCCAGGGCCTTGGTCAGGTTGACGGGCTCGCCGCCTTCGGTCGGGACCTCGAAGATGTCGTAGAACTCGTCGAAGCTCCAGGAATAGCTGCGGGTCTTGCCGGCGGCGCGCTTGTCCAGCTCTTCCTTCTGCTTGTTCCGGGCCGCGGGATCGAGGTGACTAGAGGCGAAGAGCAGCTTTTCTCCCGTCGGATGGATCCAGGCGCAGGTGGTCTTGCCCACGCCCGGCGAAACCCGGCGGGTGTCGCCGGTCTCCAGGTCCATCAAATAGATCTGGTAGAAGGGGTTCTCCGGCTCGCGCTCGCTCTGGAAGATCAGCTGGGTGCCGTCGCTGCTGAAATAGCCCTCGCCGGCCCGCCGGCCCTCGAAGGTCAGCTGCCGGACGTCGCTCAGCAGGCGCGCCTCTGCGGGATCGGCGGCCAACCCGACGCCGGAGAAACACGGAAGCGCGGCCAGCGCGACCGCGGCGAGAACAGCCTGTCTAGAGATCGAATGCATCTTCACCCTTCAAACAAACCTGAAGCTTACTCGCTGTCATACCAGGATCTAGAACGGACATGACAACCGGTTTGGCTTCGACAGCCTGGTGAACTGCCTAGTTGCGAACGCTTCTCAAGCTTCAGTATGCCAGATGTGGCAAGCGGCGGTCAGCCGGCGCAAGGTCTTGTCACAGATTTTTCCCGCCGGACGCCACAGCGCCTGGCAAGGCGCCCGCCGTCATCGTAGAAAGGCCAACAGGGCAACAAGGGAGACGGCAGGATGGGCGAAGCGATACAAGGCGAGACGATAGAACTGACCGCGGCGGACGGGCACCGCTTGGGCGCCTACCTGGCCCGGCCCGCGGGCGCACCGAAGGCCGGCCTGGTGGTGGTGCAGGAGATCTTCGGGATCAACCGTCACATCCGCGCGGTCACCGAAGGTTTTGCTGCTGACGGCTACCTTGCGATTGCGCCGGCGCTCTTCGACCGGCGGGAGCACGGCCTCGAGCTGGGCTACGAGGCCGAGGACGTCGCCCGCGGCCGCGAGCTGAAGGCTGCGACCTCATGGGAGGAAGCCGCCCAGGACGTTGGCGCGGCCATCGAAGCCGCCGCCGAGGCCGGCCCGGTCGGCGTAGTCGGCTATTGCTGGGGTGCTCGATCGCCTGGCTGGCGGCCTGCCGCCTGCCCGTTGCCGCCGCGGTCGGCTACTACGGCGGCCAGGTCCGCGAGCTGAGCGGGGAGACCCCGCGCTGCCCGGTCCTGCTGCACTTCGGCGACCAGGACGCCGCGATCCCGCTGGACGATGTCGACGAAGTGCGGCGCCTCCACCCCGAGGTACCGATTCACCTCTATCCGGCCGGTCACGGCTTCAACTGCGACCTGCGCGGCAGCTACCACGCCGAAAGCGCTGCGCTGGCTCGCGAGCGCAGCCTCGCCTTCCTGGCCGAACACTTGAAATAGCCCCAATCACCCTGGCCAGCGCCTCCGGCCGTCCCCATATTGCGGCCAATACGCGTCGGTATCAGGGAGGTCGAACCATGTGGCCCGCCAGCATCAATTTCCGCAGACTCTCGGTCGGGCTCTCGCTCGCGGCGGTCTTCTTACTTTCGCTCACATTTGTCGCCCGGGCGGCAGACACCCAGGATAGCGAACGCCACGCCTTCAAGCTGGTCGAGGTCGCCGAGGGGCTCGAAAACCCCTGGGGCCTGGCATTCCTGCCCGGGGGCGACATCCTGGTGACCGAGAAGCCGGGCCGCCTCCGGCTGATCCGCGACGGGGTGCTGCGCCCTGAGCCGATCGAGGGCCTACCGGAAATCGAGGAGGTGGGCCAAGGCGGGCTGCTCGACGTCGCTCCGCATCCGAGCTTCGCCGAGAACCGCATCCTCTACTTCTCTTACGCCGGCAAGCAGGGCGGCCACTACGGCACCGAGGTCGCCCGCCTGCGCTTCGTCGAGGACCGCCTGGAGGGGCTCGACGTGCTGCTGGTGCTCCAGCCCAAGAGCGGCGGCGGCCGGCATTTCGGCTCGCGCCTGGTCTTCGACCGCCAGGGCCTGCTCTACGTCACCTCCGGCGACCGCGGCGATCCGGACAAGGCCCAGGACCGCGGTAACATGTACGGCTCGGTCCTTCGCATCCGCGACGACGGCGAAGTGCCGGAGGACAACCCCTTCGTCGGCCAGGCCGGGGTGCGGCCGGAGATCTACTCCTACGGCCACCGAAATCCCCAGGGCATGACACGGCGCCCGGGCACGGACCAGATCTGGGCGGTCGAGCACGGCCCGCGCGGCGGCGACGAGCTGAACCTGATCCGCGCCGGGGTCAACTACGGCTGGCCGGTCATCACCTACGGCAAGAGTTACGCCGGCTTCTCGATCGGCGAAGGGACCGAGAAGGAGGGCATGGCCCAGCCTGCCAAATACTGGGTGCCCTCGATCTCGCCCTCGGGCCTGACCTTCTACGACGGCGCCGCCTTTCCAAAGTGGCAAGGCAACCTCTTCCTCGGCGCCCTCTCCGGCGAGGTCCTGGTCCGCCTGGAACTCGAAGGCGACAGGGTGGTCTACGAGGAGCGCCTGCTCGAAGACTTCGACGAGCGCATCCGCGACGTCCGCCAGGGCCCCGACGGCTTCCTCTACATCCTGACTGATAGCGGCGACGGCCAGCTGCTCAGGCTGGAGCCGGCGGGTTGAGCGGGCAGGTCCTCCATTCCGGGGATCGAGGCCCTGCTGTCATACCTGGGCTTGGCCAGGGCATCCCCAGGGCGATCACAGCGTGATGGGCTAGCTGGGCCACGCTTGCCAAGACACACCAGGATTCAACCCTCCGCCTCCCGCGCCGCCGCGAATTCGGCCATGGAGTTGAAGCGGAAGTCGATCCGGGGCATCTCGCCGGGGTCCATGGTGGCGCCGAAGCCTTTCTGGTCGTGGCGGCGGTAGATCCAGCAGGACTTGAGGCCGTGCCGGTTGGCCGGCTCGTGGTCGTGGAAGAGGCTCTCCGCCGTATGCAGGACGTCGGCCTTGCCGAGCCCGAGGGTCGCGAGCTTGTCCAGCATGTAGTCGAAGTTCCGGTCCGCGGGCTTGTAGGAGCCGATGTCCTCGGCGGTGTAGATCGCGTCGAACTCGACCCCGAGCTTGGCGTTGCTGGCCGCGAAGCTCTCGTTGTCGACGTTCGAGAGGATGACCAGCTTGTAGTGCCGCTTGAGGCTGCGCAGGGCCTCGACGCTGTCCGAGAAGGCCGGCCAGTCTTTGACCGAGCGGCCGTAGGCGACGCAGTCCGCCCAGGGCAGGGCGACGCCCCACTCCTCGGCCAGACGGCGACAGACCACGGGCAGGAGATCGCGGTAGCGCATCCCCGGCGTCTGCCGCTGCTGCGCGGACTCGTGGCGGGCGTGGGCCTCCAGGATCTCGTCCCGGCTCAGCGTCCCCCCGACCCGATCGGTCAGCGGCTTGAGCCCGGCGACCATGCCGCTCTCCCAGTCGATCAGGGTGCCGTAGCAGTCGAAGGTCAGGACCTTGAAATCGCTCAGTCGCATGGCGGTCTCTCCCGGTTGCGAGACCCGCTTTACCGCGGATGGCCTTCCCCGGTCTTGACCCGGGCGCTCAGCCCTTTGACCCAGGCTCTCAGGGCCGAGGCGCGCGGGCCCGCCGGTAGCGCGCCGGAGTCACACCGGCCTCGCGCCGCAGGGCCCGGGTCAGGGCGCTCTGCTCCGAATAGCCGCAGTCCAAGGCGATCTCGGCGATCGGTCTGCGAGTCGTGGCGAGCAGGGCCTTGGCCCGCTCCAGGCGCAGGCCGCCGAGGTAGCGCATAGGAGAGCTCCCGTGCCAGGCGGTGAAGAGCCGCTGCAGGGTCGCCGGGCTGATCCCGGCCGCGGCAGAAATCTCGGCCGTTGTCAGCGGCGCGGCATAGTTCCGCTGGAGGAAGGCGGTGGCCCGCCGCAGGGCCTGCGGCTCCCGGCTCTCCCAACCACGGGCGCAATGGGTCAGGCCCTGCAGGATCAGGTTGCCCAAGTTCGACCGAAGGGTCGCGGGCGCGAGCGTGCCCTGTGCTCGCGAGCGCGCGAAGTGCAGAAGCCCTTGCAGGCCCTCGTCGAGACCCAGGAAGGGCGCACCTGCGGCCAGGTCCCAGAGCTCCGCCGCCGCCGCACAGCCCCGCGTCGGCACGTCCAGGACCAGGAAGCGGTTGTCGCCGCGGGCCCGGAAGGCGTGCTCCCGCCCCGCCGTGATCACCGCGGCGGTGGCCTCGTCGACGGCCGCTCCGGCAATGTCGGTCTCCATCTCGAGCCGGCCCTCGAGCGGCAGGACGATCTGGTGATGGGGATGGCTGTGGCTTTTCTGCGCCGATACATAGGACCGCAGGCTCAGCCGGCACTCTTCCGCCGATGGCGACACAATGCGTCTCCCAGGTTTTATCGACCCCAGCGATGACCGGCATCCTACAGCACGAGAATGACGCCGAGAAAGGCCCCAGCATCCCCTGGCTTCCCGCCCTCGGAGGTGTGATCCTGTCTGCCTTCATCGCTTGCGGGAGGAGCCTCGAATGTCCAAGACCGTCACTTACATGAACCCGGCGGGCGCGCCGGCGCCGCTCGGCCTCTACCACAACGTCGCCATTGCCGAGCCCGGGCGGCTCGCTTTCATCGCCGGCCAGGTCGCGGTCGACACCCAGGGCGAGATCGTCGGGCCCCACGACGTCGCGGCCCAGACCCCGGTGGTGCTGGAGAACATCGGCCTGATCCTGAAGGACCTCGGCGTCACTTTTGCCGAAGTGCTGGAGTTCAACACCTACATCGTCGGCACCGAGTCCCGCGAGCCCTGGTTCGCGGCCCGGACCGAGGCCTACAACCGCTTCTTTCCGGAGGGCAACTACCCGCCCAACACCCTGCTGATCATCGGCGGTCTGGCCCGGCCAGAGCTCTTGGTCGAGATCTCCGCCGTCGCCCGCCTGCCGGGGTAAGTCCGGAGCAGTTGCTCGACTGTCTAGTCCGAGGAGTCGCCCTCCTCGCCCTTGAGACGCGCCACCTCGGCTTCCAGTTCCTGGATGCGGGCCTTGAGCTTGCCAAGGCCCGGGGCGAGGTCTTCCTCGGTGAAGCGCGGGGTGATGTGCTGGGGGCAGTTGACGTCCCAGGCCTCGACGGTGAAGAGGATGGCGCGCTCGGGCTTGCCGGGATAGCCGGGATCGGCCAGGCGTTCGAGCAGGAAGGGGTCGTCCTCGATCACGCGGGCCCGGCCCCAGACCTTCACCCGGCGCCGGTTCGCGTAGTCTATCAGGAAGAGCTGGGCACGGTCATTCTCCGAGAGATTGCCCAGCGAGATGTACTGCCGGTTGCCGCCGAAATCGGCGAAGCCCAGGGTCCGCTCGTCGATCACCTTTAGGAAGCCCTTGGGGCCGCCCCGGTGCTGGATGTAAGGCTGGCCTTCGGCGGAGGCAGTCGCCAGGTAGACGGAGTCGCGCTGAGCGAGGAAGGTGGCGAGGTCGGGGGTGACGTTCGTCTTCCAGCCGCCCTTTTCCTCCATCCGGGCGTAGCCGGCGCGCGAGCCCAGCTTTTCCTGCATCGCCTTGACGGCGGGGGTGAAGGCGACGTCGCTGCTGGTGGTCCGGGTCATGCGCAGGCCCCCTTGCCTTCGTCCTCTTGCGCGCGCGAAGGGTCGCGCACCTGGCCGTAGTTCTCGTAAGAGCCGAGCAGCTCGAGCAGCGCCGCGGTCTCGGCTGCGGCCTGGCTCTGCTTAGGGCTCGAAGTCTGTCTCTGCATGATCCTTCTCCCGGCCGCGCCGCCGTCCGGATCGGGCCGGACGGCAGCCGCGGCAGTCTAGCTTACGCCGCCTTGGGCGCGGCGACCTCCACGACCGGGAAGTCGACCTCGGTCCGGGCGACGTGGTTGAAGTAGTTGGTGAAGATGTTGAGCGCGACGGTCGCGACGATCTCGCCGATGGTGGCATCGTCGGCCCCGGCGGCGCGGACCGCGGCAATGTCGTCGTCGCTCACCCAGCCCTTCTTCTCGACCAGGGCGGTGGCGAAGGCGAGGACGGCCGCGGTCTTGGGATCCTCGGCCGCGCCGGTCAGGTTGCGCGCCGCCTCGGCGTCGCTCAGGCCCAAGCCCTTCCCGATGGCGGTGTGGGCAGAGGCGCAGTACTCGCAGACGTTGGCGCCGGCCACGGCCAGGGCGATCTGCTCGCGCTGGCGGGCGCTCAGACCGGTCCCCCCGAGGCTCTGGCTGAAGCCGAGGTAGCTCTCGAGCACCGCCGGCGAGGCGGCCATGGTGCGGAAGAGGTTGGGCACCACGCCCAGCTTCTTCTGGACGCCGTCCAGCAGGACCTTGGCCTTGCCTTCGGCGGCGGTGGGATCGATGGGGGTCAGACGCGGCATGGGGAGTCTCCTTTCACATCTCTGTCGTCTTGAAACCTGGTCGTGCGGCGGGCCGGTGGGTTTTGCGCCGCTCTGACTCCCTAAATAGACAGACCTGTCTGTTTTTCAAGAGGACGCGGTCGAGATTCTGGAGCCAGCCCATGATCCTTGATATCCGACCGAAAAGCCCGCATCTATGGGTCATGAGGATGCCAAGGCAAAAGCAACGCAATGCGATCCCGACCAATTGGCCAGACCGTCCTGTCCAGTTGTTTGAGGTCCGGCCATGACCGCGACCCGACGCGACCACCTGGTCGACACGGCGGCGAAGCTTTTCGCCCGCCACGGCTTCCACGCGACCGGCATCGACCGCATCCTGGCCGAGGCCGGGGTCGCCAAGATGACCCTCTACAAGCATTTCCGGTCCAAGGACGAGCTGATCCTGGCCGCGCTCAGGCGCCGCGACGAGGAGTTCCGCAACTGGTTCCGGCGCCGGGTCGAGGCCAGGGCCGATGCGCCCCGCGCCCGGCTGCTGGCGGTCTTCGACGTCCTGGCGGAGTGGTTCGAGCAGCCCGACTTCGCCGGCTGCACCTTCGTCGCCGCGGCCGCCGAGTTCCA
>JASJAL010000108.1 GCA_030067055.1 Kiloniellales bacterium
GCGTTGTGCTCCAGGTTGTGGGTGTGGGGCAGGTGGTCGACGCCGTTGATCAGGGGGCCGAAGAACATCCGGTTCTTGACGATGCCGCCGACCGAGATGCCGCCGAAGCCGACGCCGTGATAGCCGCGCTCGCGGCCGATCAGCCGGGTCCGGGCGGCGTCGCCGCGCATGCGGTGATAGGCCAGCGCGATCTTGAGGGCGGAATCGACCGCCTCCGAGCCGGAGTTGCAGAAGAAGACGTGGTCGTAGTCGCCCGGCACCAGGTTGGTCAGGCGAGAGGCCAGCTCGAAGACCAGGGGATGGCCGAGCTGGAAGGTCGGCGCGAAGTCCAGGCGCGCGACTGCCTGCTGCACGGCCTCCACGATCCTTTCGCGGCCGTGGCCGGCATTGCAGCACCAGAGACCCGCCGTGCCGTCCAGGATCGGGCGGCCGTCGACGCTGGTGTAGTGCATGTCCTTGGCCGAGGCGAGCAGCAGGGGATTCTGCTTGAACCTTCGGTTCCAGGTGAAGGGCATCCAGAAGGCTTCGAGGTTGTTCGGCGAGGTGTCGAAATCGATGGCAGCAGCCTTCGGGTCCATGGCGTGGCCTCCCAGTCCGGTAGTTCGGTGTCTGTGTACAAAGCAAAGCCTATCATGATCAAGAAAATTAACAAAGAGGCATCGAATCCGCGCACTTGTCGGCATTGAATCGTTTGATTGTTTAGTATATTTAACAGTGTTAACAAATCTGGCGGTTCTAAAGAGGCTCTGAAAGCCATGGCGGAGATCGCGGACGACTTCGACCTCGGACAGCGCCTGCGGGGCTTGCGCGAACTGCACGGCCTGTCGCAGCGTGAGCTGGCGAAGCGGGCCGGGGTCTCCAACGCGGTGATCTCGCTGATCGAGCAGAACCGCAACAATCCCTCGGTCGGGATGCTGAAGAAGGTCCTTGCCGGTTTCCCCCTGTCCCTGGCGGACTTCTTCGCACTCGACTTGGCGCCGCGCGAGCAGGTCTTCTACCGGGCCGAGGAGCTGACAGAGATCGCCGGCGGCAAGGTCTCCTACCGCCAGGTCGGCCTCGATCTCTCGGGACGCGGCCTGCAGATCCTGCACGAACGCTATGCGCCCGGGGCCGACACCGGGGAGACCATGCTGCGTCACGAGGCCGAGGAAGGTGGCGTGGTGATTAGGGGCCGGCTGGAGGTTACGGTGGGCGACCAGCGCCGAGTCCTGGGACCTGGCGAAGCGTTCTACTTCGACAGCCGCCTGCCGCATCGCTTTCGGAACCTGGGCGAAGAGCCGGCCATCGTCGTCACCGCCTGCACCCCGCCCAGCTTCTAGGGCATTATCCGATCAGATGGAATCGCTTCGCGATCCATCTGGGCGGGTGTAATGCCCTCACTTCAAGGTGTTGGCGCACTACTCCCGGCCAGATGCGAACGCGTCTGATCGGGAAGTGCGCTAGCCCGCGGCGGGCCGCCCGAGCAGCTCGTAGAGGCCGATGGCGGCGGCGGTGCCGACGTTGAGGCTGGCGACCGGGCCTTGCAGTGGGATCGCGGCCAGAAAGTCGCAGGTTTCCTTGCTCAGGCGGCGCAGGCCGGCGCCCTCCGCGCCGAGCAGCAGGACCACCCGCGAGCCGGCGTCCAGAGCGGAGAGCGGCTCCTCGGCCTCGGCATCGAGGCCGACCACCCAGAAACCTTGCTTCTTGAGGTCCTCCAGGGCTCGGACCAGGTTGTTGACCTGGACCAGGGGTACGGCCTCGAGAGCGCCGGAAGCCGCCTTGGCCAAGGACGGGGTGACTCCGGGGGCATGGCGGTCCTGGGTGATCACGGCCAGGGCGCCGAATCCCGCTGCGGAGCGCAAGATTCCGCCGAGGTTCTGGGGATCGCTGACCTGGTCGAGGGCAACCACGACAGCCGGCCCCTCTGCCGGCAGAACCGCCGCGAGATCCGGGGCGGGCAAGGGCTCGACCAAGAGGGCAAGACCCTGATGGACCGCCCCCGGAGGCAGGGCCCGTTCCAGGTCCTCGCGTCCGGCGATCTGCGGCGACAGCTGGGTATTTGCCGGGATCTTAGACCCGGCCAGAGCGGCGGCGCCCTGCTGAGTCGCCAGCAGCTTGAGGCAGCGCCGTTCCGGATTGGCCAGGGCGGCCGCGACGCTGTGCAGCCCGTAGAGCCAGTAGGGCCCCTTTTTTCCCGGATTTCCGCCCCTCTTGCGGGTTGTCTTGCGCTTTACCATATCCCCGACTAGTATCTTGGGACTGCGCCCTTCGCGCGCGCGCTGCCGCAGCCGCACAAAAGTTCGGCTAACGGCAGCGTTTGCACTTGTTTAAAGTTGACACGCGGTTGCAAATCAACATATTTCCCAACCCCGTCGCATCGTGACGCGCGGTGGCGAGGAGGGGTGCCCGAGTGGTTAAAGGGGACGGGCTGTAAACCCGTTGCGCAAGCTACGTTGGTTCGAATCCAACCCCCTCCACCAAGCCCCTCCAAGCGAAGGCGGAAGCTCGCGGGTGTAGCTCAATGGTAGAGCCCCAGCCTTCCAAGCTGGTTATGTGGGTTCGATTCCCATCACCCGCTCCAGCCATGTCGCGATCGGGACGATGAGTTTGGACTGACTGGCGCCGCTGAGGGCGCCGCATTCGGGAACAAGGAAGTCATGGCCAAGGCGAAGTTTGAGCGGACGAAGCCGCACTGCAATGTCGGGACGATCGGTCACGTTGACCATGGGAAGACGACGCTGACGGCGGCGATCACGAAGGTTTTGGCGGAAGCCGGCGGTGCGGAGTTCACGGCCTACGACGAGATCGACAAGGCACCTGAGGAGAAGGCGCGCGGGATCACGATCGCGACGGCGCACGTTGAGTACGAGACCGACAACCGGCACTACGCGCACGTCGACTGCCCGGGCCATGCGGACTACGTGAAGAACATGATCACGGGTGCGGCGCAGATGGACGGGGCGATCCTAGTGGTTTCGGCCTCGGACGGCCCGATGCCGCAGACCCGCGAGCACATTCTTCTGGCGCGCCAGGTGGGTGTGCCTGCGATCGTGGTCTACATGAACAAGTGCGACATGGTTGACGATCCTGAGCTTCTGGACCTGGTCGAGCTTGAGGTTCGCGAGCTTCTGAGCTCCTACGAGTTTCCGGGCGACGACATTCCGATCGTGCGGGGCTCGGCCTTGAAGGCGCTTGATGGCGACGGCGGCGAGATCGGCAGCCAGTCGATCCTGGAGCTGATGAAGGAGGTCGACGCCTACGTTCCGCAGCCGGAGCGTCCGAAGGACAAGCCCTTCCTGATGCCGATCGAGGACGTGTTCTCGATTTCGGGTCGCGGGACGGTTGTGACGGGGCGCGTCGAGCGCGGCGTTGTGAACGTGGGCGACGAGGTCGAGATCGTGGGCCTGAAGGACACGACCAAGACGGTGGTGACCGGAGTGGAGATGTTCCGCAAGCTCCTGGACCAGGGCGAGGCGGGCGACAACATCGGCGCGCTTCTGCGCGGCGTTGGGCGCGAGGAGGTCGAGCGCGGTCAGGTTCTGGCGAAGCCGGGCTCGATCACGCCGCACACGAACTTCAAGGCAGAGGCCTACATCCTGACGAAGGAGGAGGGCGGCCGTCACACGCCGTTCTTCACCAACTACCGTCCGCAGTTCTATTTCCGGACGACGGACGTGACGGGTGTCGTGACCCTGCCGGAGGGCACGGAGATGGTGATGCCGGGCGACAACATCTCGATGGAGGTGGAGCTGATCGCCCCGATCGCGATGGACGAGGGACTGCGCTTCGCGATCCGCGAGGGCGGGCGCACCGTCGGCGCCGGCGTCGTCGCCTCCATCGTCAAATAAGGGCGGAGGCAAACATCGCGGAGATCGCTGGCCAAGGCGTGCTCGAGAGCGCCGGGGCGACGGTCAGGCGGGCGGAAGGAGTGTAGCTCAATTGGCTAGAGCACCGGTCTCCAAAACCGGGGGTTGGGGGTTCGAGTCCCTCCACTCCTGCCAAGCCTGAAAGGGCCTAGCCCGAGGGGCCGAGCCGAGGGCGACGGGGATCGGGCCCGAAGCGGCGACGAAAAGCGAAATCGGGGCGCGGCAACGGCCGGCCCCGTTACGGGTTTGAAGAAAGAGAACGAAGAGCAACTGAATGGCCAGTTTCAATATCGGTCAGTTCGTCCGCGAAGTGCGGCAGGAAGCCTCCAAGGTGACCTGGCCGTCGCGCAAGGAAACCACGATCAGCACAGTCATGGTGCTGATCATGGTGTTTCTGGCGGCGATATTCTTCTTCCTGGTCGACCAGGTGCTGGCGCTCGGCGTGCGGCAGATCCTGGGCTGGGGGTAACGGTCATGGCGTCGCTGCGTTGGTACGTCGTTCACGTCTACTCGGGCTTCGAGAAGAAGGTCGCCGAGTCGATCCGCGAAAGGGTTCGACAGCACGAGATGGAGGATCGAATTCCGCAGGTGCTGGTGCCGACGGAAGAGGTCGTGGAAATGCGCCGCGGCCAGCGCATCAATGCCGAGCGCAAGTTCTTCCCGGGCTACGTGCTGGTGCAGATGGAGCGCGCCGACGACACTTGGCACCTGATCAAGAACACGCCGAAGGTGACCGGTTTCCTGGGCACCCACGGCCGGCCGACCCCGATTTCGGACTCCGAGGCCGACCGCATCCTCCGCCAGGTCCAGGAAGGTGTGGAGCGGCCCAAGCCTTCGGTGATTTTCGAGATCGGCGAGCAGGTTCGGGTCTGCGACGGGCCCTTCACTTCGTTCAACGGCATGGTCGAGGAGGTCGACGAAGAGCGCTCGCGGCTCAAGGTCGCGGTCTCGATCTTCGGTCGCTCGACGCCGGTCGAGTTGGAGTACACGCAAGTCGAGAAGCTGTAGTCGACCAAGCGCGGCCTCGGATCGGGGCCGCTTGAGAGCGCGGGAGGCCGCCGCCGAAAGCCCAAGGCGGGGCCGGATACCGCGCAGCCCAAGTGAGAAAAGGGGTGACGTAAGTGGCAAAGAAGATCGAGGGATACATCAAGCTGGAGATTCCGGCGGGGCAGGCCAACCCCTCGCCGCCGGTCGGTCCGGCCCTGGGCCAGCGCGGCCTGAACATCATGGAGTTCTGCAAGGCCTTCAACGCGGCCACCCAGAACGCCCAGCCGGGCACGCCGACCCCGGTGGTGATCACGGCCTATTCGGACCGCTCGTTCACCTTCGAGACCAAGACGCCGCCGGCCAGCTACTACCTGCGCAAGGCGGCCGGGATCCCGAAGGGCTCGGCCGAGCCGAGCAAAGTCGTGGCCGGCACGGTGACCATGGCGCAGGTCCGCGAGATCGCGGAGACCAAAATGGTCGATCTCAACGCCAACGACATCGATGCGGCGGCGAAGATCATCGCCGGCTCGGCCCGCTCCATGGGCCTGGAAGTGGTGGAGTAGGGGCCATGTCGAAGCGAGGCAAGCGGATGAAGGCGGCCTACGAGGGCATCGACCGCAACCAGGACCTGACCCTCGAGGCCGCGGTCAAGTCGATCAAGGCCAATGCCAAGGCGAAGTTTGACGAGACCGTCGAGATCGCGATGAACCTGGGCGTCGACCCGCGCCACGCCGACCAGCAGGTGCGCGGCATGGTCGACCTGCCGCACGGCACGGGCAAGAGCGTCCGGGTCGCGGTCTTCGCCAAGGGCGGCAAGGCTGAGGAGGCCAAATCGGCGGGTGCCGACATCGTCGGCGCCGAGGATCTGGCCGAGCAGATCCAGGGCGGCAGCATCGATTTCGACCGCTGCGTGGCGACCCCGGACATGATGCCGGTGGTCGGCCGCCTGGGGAAGATTTTGGGCCCGCGCGGCCTGATGCCCAACCCGAAGCTGGGCACGGTGACCAACAATGTCGCCGAGGCGGTGCAGGCGGCCAAGGGCGGTCAGGTCGAGTTCCGGGTCGAGAAGGCCGGCATCGTGCATGCCGGCGTCGGCAAGGCCAGCTTCTCGGAGGATGCGCTGGTCGAGAACGTCCGCGCCTTCTACGGCGCGATCAGCCGGGCCAAGCCCAGCGGCGCCAAGGGCACCTACATCAAACGGGTGTCCTTGAGCTCGAGCATGGGCCCCGGGCTGAGGATCGAAGTCGGCAGCCTGGCGGCCGGCGCCTGACGGCGCCGCGCCGGAGTCGGCGCAACAAGGGTTTCCGGCTTTCCCCGTACGGGGCCGGCCGGGGAAACGGGGCGGCGGGCCTGTCCGCCACCCCAACCTGTCCGAGACTGCAGGTGCCCGGGCCCATCCGTTCTTGGGGCCGGGCCTAAGCCCAAAGCGGGCCTGCATAGACAGGAGGCAAGGTTTCGGTGCCGCGCACCCGGCGAGGGTGTCGGACACCGGGCTTGAGCTTCCGGGACAGGCGAGACGGGTTCCAGACGTTTTCGGAACCCGGTCGTGCAACCAGGCCGAAGGTCCGGAATTTCCGGGCATCCGGCCGTAGAATCGGCGGAGACGATTCGTGGACCGTGCACAGAAGAAGGAGCTGGTGGCCGAACTGCATCAGACCTTCGAAGGCGCCGAGCTCGTCGTGGTCACCCATCAGAGCGGGTTGACCGTCGGCGAGTCCAGCGACCTTCGCGGGCAGATGAGAGCGGCCGGTGCCGGCTTCAAAGTCACAAAGAACCGGCTCACGCGTCTTGCCCTGGAAGGCACCAAGTACACAGCGCTGGAATCGCTGTTCACCGGACCGACGGCAATAGCCTTTTCGGAGGATCCGGTGGCGGCGGCGAAGGTCTGCGTCGAGTTCGCAAACAAGAACGAGAAGCTGACCATCGTGGGCGGGGCCCTCGGCGAAAAGGTTCTCGACGTCAACGACGTCAAGGCCCTGGCCAAGCTGCCCTCGCTCGACGAGCTGCGCGGAAAGATCATCGGCGTTCTGCAGGCGCCGGCCACCAAGGTGGCCGGGGTCATTCAGGCGCCGGCGGGCCAGCTGGCCCGTGTGATGGGTGCTTATGCCGCCAAGGGTGACGCCGCGTGACCTCGCGGTAGTGCGCAAACGGAAGTTCAAGCCTAGGAGAAGATGAGACATGGCTGATCTGGACAAGTTGGTCGACGAGCTTTCGAAGTTGACCGTTCTCGAAGCGGCCGAGCTGGCCAAGAAGCTGGAAGACCACTGGGGTGTTTCGGCGGCAGCGCCGGTCGCCATGGCGGTGCCGGGTGCGGCGGCCGCCGACGGCGGCGAGGCCGAGGCCGAGAAGGACGAGTTCGACGTCGTTCTCGCCTCGATCGGCGACAAGAAGATCAACGTCATCAAGGAAGTCCGGGCGATCACCTCGCTCGGCCTGAAGGAGGCGAAGGATCTTGTTGAGGCCGCGCCGAAGGCGATCAAGGAAGGCGTCAACAAGGACGAGGCTGAAGAGATCAAGAAGAAACTCGAAGAGGTGGGTGCCACGATTGAAATCAAGTAAGTGGCGCCACAGTTGGATGACGGCCCTGGCGGCGCGCGCAGGTCGCGCGCCGTCGAGGGTTGATTTTGCTTTGTCCTAGGGGAGGGGCGAAGCCCGCCGAGGGACCCGGCGGCAAGGTACTGGGAAAGGTCCCGCATGCTGGCCGCGGTCGAGGTCGAGCCGGCATTTGATGAGGTTTCCTCGCCGCGGGCTGCGGGCGGGGACAACATTGAGGACAAGACATGTCGAGATCGTTTACCGGACGCAAGCGTATCCGCAGGACATTCGGCCGGATCCCCGAAGTGACCCAGATGCCGAACCTGATCGAGGTGCAGAAGCAATCCTACGATCACTTCCTGCAGATGGACGTACCGCCGGCCGATCGGGTGAGCGTTGGTCTGGAAGAGGTCTTCAGCTCGGTATTCCCGATCATGGACTTCTCCGAGCGCGCCGAGCTGCAGTTCGTGCGCTACGAGCTCGAGGAGCCGAAGTACGACGTCGAGGAATGCCAGCAGCGCGGCATGACCTACGCGGCGCCGCTGAAGGTGACCCTGCGCCTGGTCGTCTGGGATGTCGACGAGGACACCGGTGCCCGCTCGATCCGCGACATCAAGGAGCAGGACGTCTACATGGGCGACATGCCCCTCATGACGAACAACGGCACCTTCGTTATCAACGGCACGGAACGCGTCATCGTCAGCCAGATGCACCGCAGCCCGGGCGTCTTTTTCGACCATGACCGCGGCAAGACCCATTCCTCGGGCAAGTATCTCTTCGCCGCGCGGGTGATCCCCTATCGCGGCTCCTGGCTGGACTTCGAGTTCGATGCCAAGGACCTCGTCTACGTTCGGATCGACCGCCGGCGCAAGCTGCCGGCGACGACCCTTCTGCTCGCCCTGGACGGCGACGCAACCGAGGTGCTGCGGGCCGAGCGGTCCGAGCAGGGGCTGAATCTCGAGCCCCACGAGGCCGTCGGCATGACCGCCGAGGAGGTCCTGGCCACCTTCTATGGCCAGGTCGCGTACACGCGGGCCGACGAGGGCTGGCGCACGGTCTTCGATCCGGAGCGCCTGCGCGGGATCAAACTGGATCGCGACCTTGTCGATGCCAAGACCGGAAAGGTGGTGGCCGAGGCCGGCACTAAGATGACTCCGCGCCTGGCTCGCAAGCTGCGCGATGGCGGTCTGAAGAATCAACTGGTGCCGGACGAGGAGCTCTACGGGCGCTTCGCCGCGATCGACTTCATCAACGAGGAGAACGGCCAGGTGCTGGCCGAGGCCGGCGACGAGCTGACCGAAGAGATCCTGGCCTCTTTGATCGAGAACGGCATCACCGAGGTTCCGACCCTGGCGATCGACAACATCAATGTCGGCCCCTACATGCGCAACACCCTGGCGATCGACAAGAACAACAGCCGCGAGGAAGCGCTGATCGACATCTACCGGGTCATGCGCCCGGGCGAACCGCCGACCCTGGAATC